>JADLHM010000099.1 GCA_020848745.1 Deltaproteobacteria bacterium
TCGAAGGGCGTATCCTCCGCTCCTCGCGAGAACGTCGTCGAGTTACCGGCGCGCGCAACTCACGAAGAAGACGACGAATCGGAAGTGGGCAGGGGCGGAATTGAACCGCCGACACGCAGATTTTCAGTCTGCTGCTCTACCGACTGAGCTACCTGCCCGTGCTTCGGTGGGAACGCGAGAGCCGGTCGTCTCGCAAGGGGGCGGACCGTAACAGACGACGCCCACCTTTTCAATTCGCTCCGAGCCGACGACCGCGCCGTTCCGCGACCGGAAAACCGAGACGGCGCGGCCGTTCGCGGCTCAGCGCCGTCGCGCCTTCAGCTCCGCGACCTTCCGCTCGACGAGCTCGATCACCTTGGTCTCGAGGCAGACGCCGTCGAGGCGGTCGATCTCCTGGATGCCGGTCGGGCTCGTGACGTTCACCTCGGTCAAGTAGTCGCCGATGATGTCGAGGCCGACGAAGTAGAGGCCGGCGGCGCGGAGCTTCGGGCCGACCTCGGCGCAGATGCGGCGCTCGCGCTCGCCGAGGACGACCTTGCGGGCGGTGCCGCCGACGTGGAGGTTCGAGCGGTGCTCGTCCTCGCGCGGGACGCGCGCGATGGCGCCGAGCGGTTCGCCGTCGAGCATGATGACGCGCTCGTCGCCGAGATCGCGGACGGCTTTGATGTACTGCTGCGCCATCGTGAGGGTGCGGCCGTTCTCGGTGACGGTTTCGAGGATGGCGTTCAGGTTCCGGTCGCCGGCGTGGACGTGGAAGATTCCGAGGCCGCCCCAGCCGTGCGGGGGCTTCAAGATCATCTCGCCGCCGATCTCGGCGAGGAAGTCCTTCAGGCGTCCGACGTCGCGGGTGACGAGCGTCCGCGGGATGCAGTCGGGGAAGTTCAAGGCGTAGAGCTTCTCGTTGGCGTCTCGGATGGCGGCGGGGCGGTTCATGACGAAGACGTCGCGCGCCTCGACGAGCGAGAGGAGGTGCGTCGCGTAAAGGTAGTCGGCGTCGACGGGCGGGTCGGTCCGCATCCAGACGGCGTCGAGGTCGGCGAGGACGAGCGGCGCCGACTGATGGAAGCGGTGGTGCGGATCGCCCGGAGCTTGCGGACGGAACACCTCCGTGCGGCGGCCCATGGCGCGTACGTCGGCGTCGACGCAAAAGAGATCGCGGTGGTGGATGCCCCAGAGCTCGTGGCCGCGCTTCTGCGCCTCGAGCATGAGGGCGAACGTGGTGTCCTTGTCCGGATGCACGGTCGGGAGCGGATCCATCACGACCCCGATGCGGAGCTTCGCGCTCATGCCGAGGCCTCCTCGGGATCGAGCCGGACGACGCACGTACCGGCGAGGATGTCGTGCCAACCGCGCTTGCGCGGGGTGAGCGCCACCAGGAAGAAGCCAAATCCGAAGAAGCTCGACGAGAAGGCGTAGGCGAGCGTACGGAAGAACGCGCGCACGACGCCGACGCGGCGCATGTGGAGTGTCCGGACGGCGATGCCGAAGAACGCCTTGCCGACCGTCTGGCCGCCGCTGCTGTGCAGGACCGTGAAGTAGACGACCGCCATCGCGAACCACCCGAGCACGAGGAGCGTGACGAGCGTCTCGTCGGCCTCGATCGCCGCCGTGTGGCCGAGCACGAGCATGCCGGCGCGCATACCCCAGTAGCCGGCGGCGGCGAGCGGGAGGCCGAAGGCGCCGAGCAGGGCGCCGTCGACGAGGAACGCGACGACGCGGACGAAGAATCCGGCGTAGCGCACCGTCGGCTCGGCGCCGCGGACGTGCAAGCGCTCAGCGAGCTCGCGGAGGAGGGCGGCCTCGCCGGCGCCCGGGCTCAGCTGGTCGACCGTCGCCTTGCGGACCGCGGCTGCGGCCGGCGGCGAAACCGTGGCGGTCGCGGACGACGTCTCGGCCGGAGCTGCGGCGGCGGACACGGAAGGCGCGGCCGCCGGTGCGGGCGCCGGGTTCGTGAAGGCGTCGGGCTCGCCGCGCAGCACGGCGCGCAGGAGCGGCGACGACGGGAGGGTCAGGTCGTCGGGATCACGCAGCGTCTCCCCGGGATGGACGCGCTCGGGCGTTTCGGCGAGCGCCGCGCCGCAACTTCCGCATTTCTCGGCGCCCGGCGCGTTCGCGAACGAGCACGCCGGACACGGCAACGGATCGATCATCGCGCGCGGATGCTATGCCGCGCTCCCGTGGCAGACAAGGCGACGGGCGCTAGGGAACCTCTCCACAGATGGGTTCCGAGCGAGAAGCGCGAGCCGCCGCGAGCGCAAGGCGCGGAGCCCGACTGCGTATCTGTCCGATACGCCGAGGGCTCCGCGACGCCGTTGATCGCGGATGGATCGCGCTTCGTAGCCGGAAGCCATCTGTGCAGAGGTTCCCTACGCGCCGGCGCCGCCGAGGTCGCCGAAGCGCGCCTGCACGAGCGCCAGCGCGACGATCGCCGCGGTTTCGGTGCGGAGGATGCGCGGACCGAGCCCGCAGAGCGCGAGTCCGGTATTCAACGCGCGCGACGCCTCCTCGCTGCTGAAGCCGCCTTCCGGGCCGACGAGGACGCCGGCAGCCGCGGCGCGCGGGCCGTCGGCGGGCGGCGTCGGCAGGGCGGCCGCGCCCGCGTTCTCGAAGAAGAGGAGGGCGTGATCCATGGCGGCCGCGGCACTCACGACCTCGGGGAAGGTGAGTGTCGCGCCGACCTCGGGGATCCGCGTGCGCCCCGACTGCTTGGCGGCGGCGAGCGCGATGCGTTGCCAGCGCTCGCGCTTACTCTCCGCGGCGGCGACGCTCGCGGTCCCGAAGGACGAGACGAAGGGCACGATCGCGACGACGCCGAGCTCCGTCGCCTTCTCGACGATGAGGTCCATCTTCCGGCCCTTCGGCACGCCTTGGTAGAGCGTGACGGCGAGTGGCGATTCGCGTGTCGACGCGACCGACGCGGTGATGCGCACCGTTGCGACCCGCGGCGACATCGAGACGATGACGCCTTCGTGCTCGAGACCGGCATCGTCGAAGAGCGTGACCGTGTCGCCCTCGCGGAGTCGGAGCACGCGCTGGAGGTGGCGGAACTCGCCGCCCTGGAGGCGCGCCTTGCCGTCGGCGACATCGCGTTGCGAAACGAAGAAGCGCGGCATCAGCGGGTTCGCGCCCGGGCGGCGCGGCGCGGCGGTCGCCGACCCGAGACCTTCGCGGCGGCGCGGCGCACGCGCGTCGGAGTGTTGGGCGTCGCGCCGCGGCCGGCCTCGATGGTCGGCGTGCGTCGCTCGAAAACGCTCGTTACCCATGCGCCATGCCGCTTCGCGGAGCGGAGGCGCCACGCCGGCGCGGCATACGCGGCCCGCACCCGGGCCTGCTGGCTCCGCAGCACGCCCGAGGTCACGAGGTGCCCGCCGGGCGCGGTGCGCGACGTGATCGCCGGCGCCAGCGCGACCAGCGCGTCGACGTAGAGGTTCGCGACGACGAGCGGAAAGTCGCGGCCCGCGGGCGGTGCGGGCACGGCCCGCGTGAGATCGCCACACGCGAGCTTCACACGGCTGCTGAGGGCGTTCCGGCGCAGGTTGCCGCGCGCCGCGGCGATCGCCTGCGGATCGAGGTCGAGCGCGGCGACCTCCTTCACGCCGAGCTTGGCGAGCGCGATCGCGAGGACGCCGGTGCCGGTGCCAACGTCGAGCGCGCGGGCGGGCGCTGGGCTCGCGAGCCGCTCGAGCGCTTCGAGGCAGCCGAGCGTCGTCGCGTGCTGGCCGGTGCCGAACGCCATGCCGGGATGGATGACGACCTGCGTCCGGCCGCCATGGTCGTCGCGGTCCCAGGGCGGCACGACGACGAGCCGCCGGCCCGCGCGCACGGGCTGGAAGTGCTGCCGCCAATCCATCTCCCAGAGGCTCGCGTCGAGCTCGCGCCAGCTGACGGTCGCCCGGCGCACGCCGACGTCGCGGGCGCGGCCGAGCGCGGCGCGCACCGCGAGCCGCGCTCGCACCGGCTCGCGGCTCGGGAAGAAGCCGCGGACGATCTCGTGAGTGCGGCGGCGGGCGCCGCGGGCGAGCTCACGAACGCCGGTGATGACGCCTTGCGATCCGGCCTCGACGAGGAGCCGGCCGACCCGGTCGGCCGCACCGAGCGGAACGCGGATCGCCGCTTCGAGCCAGGCGGAGCGGCTCGCGGGCCGCGGAGCCGATGTCGTCTTCGCGCGCGCCATGTGCGGCGGGACTCATGCCATGCGACGCCCGGCAATGCCACGCCGACGCTCTCGCATGCGCCGGCCGATCGCGCTAGTCGGTCGCGCCATGGCCTTCCTCGCGATCGCGCACCGGGGGGCGTCGGGACGCGCGCCCGAGAATACCCACGCCGCGTTCGCGGCGGCGCTCGCGCTCGGGGCCGAGGCGATCGAGCTCGACTGCCAGCTCACGGCCGACGGCGAGCTGGTCGTCATTCACGACGAGACGCTCGACCGGACGACCGAAGGGCACGGCCCGGTCGGCGACCGCACCTGGGACGAGCTCGCGCGCCTCGACGCGGGCGGGTGGTTCGACCCCTGCTACGCGGGCGAGCGCATCCCGCGGCTCGCCGACGTCCTCGTGCAGCTGCGCGACCGCGTCCTCCTGAACGTGGAGATCAAGAGCGCCCGCGACGTCGGCACGATCGAAGCGAAGCTCGCCGCGCTCGTCGCGCACGCGGATGCGGCGGAGTGGGTGGTCGTCTCGTCCTTTCACTGGGACGCCCTGCGCAACCTGCGGGCGGCGGCGCCGTGGGCGCGGCTCGGCGTCCTCTGCGACGCCGACCCGCGGCGCGGCGGCCTGGCGCTCGCCGCCGAGTTGCGGTGCGAGGTGGTCATCCCGGGGCGGCGCTGGATCGACCCGGGCGTCGTCGAGGAGGCGCACGCGCGCGGGCTCGATGTGTGGGTGTGGACGGTGAACGAGCCGGGCGAGATGCGGCGGCTTCTCGCCCTCGGCGTCGACGGGCTCTTCAGCGATTGGCCCGAGCGGCTCGCCGACCTGGCGCGGCTTTTCGAGACGTAGCCTTCGCCCCCTTCGGACCGACGACCGCGAGCGTGTAGGCGTCGAGCGTGAGGTAGCCGCGCGCCGCCGCCTGGACGGCCGCCGGCGTGACGTGTGCCAGCGACTCGCGGTAGCGCTCGCCGCCCTCGACGCCGAGGCCGTACGCCTCGTTGAAGGCGAGCTCATCGCCCTGCGAGGCGTTGGTCTGCAGCGAGATCTCGTAGCTGCCGAGGAGGTACGTGCGCGCCTCGCCGAGCTCGTCGGCCGAGACCGGCTCGTCGCGCAACCGGCGCAGCTCGTGGAGCACCCCCGCGACCGCGCGCTCGATCGCATCGGGCGCGCAGGCGAAATAGATGCCGAAGACGCCGGGATCGACGCCTTCCGAGGCGAACGCCGAAACGGTGTAGGCGAGCCCCTGGCGGTCGCGGAGCTCAAGGAAGAGCCGGCCGCCCTGACGCGAGAGGATCGCTTCGAGCGTCTTCAACACGGCGCGATCGGAGTCGGTGATGCGGCCGCCGCGCATGCCGAGCACGAAGTGCGCTTGCTGGCGGTCGAGCTGCCGGGTCACGCGCTGGATACGCGGATTCGGCGGCGTCGGCAGCGGGCGCACGAGCGGGCGCACGAGCGGAAGATCCCCGAGGGCCGCCTCCAGGCGGTCGAGCATCCACGGCGCGTCGAGGTCGCCGACGGCCGACACCACGAGCCGTGCGGGCGCGAGGAGGCGCTTGTAGTACGCCGCGAGCTGACTCCGCGTGAACGACCTGAGCGGCGTGCGCTCGCCGAGCGTCGTCATGCCGTACGGATGGTGCGGGAAGTGGGTCGCGTAGAAGAGCTCGATCGCGCGCGACGCCGGATCGTCGTCGCGATGCGAGAGGGCGATCAAGAGCTCGCGCCGCCGCTTCTCGATCTCGTCGGGCGGAAAGGTCGGATGGCGCAGCACCTCGAGGAAGAGGTCGGTGCCTTCCTCGACGGTGCGGGCCATGAACTGGCCGCGCAGGCCGAAGGAGTTCCGGCCCGAGAAGCCGTCGATGCTGGCGGCGAGGGATTCCACGGCGCGGCCGAGGCTCTCCCGCGAGTGATGGCGGCTGCCGCGCGTCAGGAGGCCGGCCAGAAAGTTGTTGATGCCGTTGTTCTCCGGCCGCTCGAAGAGGAGGCCGCCGAGAGTGACGGCGCGGAGCGCCACGAGCGGCGTGGCGTGGTGCTCCTTCACGACCAGGCGAACGCCGTTTCCGAGCGTGCGCGCGTGGACCGTCGGCCGGCGGGCGGTGCGCGCGCGCCGCGGGGAGACCGGCGGTGGCGCGGCGAGCGGTGCCGTCATCTGCTCGGCCTTCGGCAGATGCCGGGCGGCGTCGGGACCGACCAGCACGGCGACCATGTTCTCGGGACGGAGGTAGGCCGTGGCGACGCGTTGCACGTCCTCGCGGGTCGCGGCCGCGAGCTCGGCGAGATAGCGCGTCTCGTAGCCCGGATCTTCGAAGACGCACTGCGAGTAGCCGAGGAGCCGCGCCTGCCCCTGCATCGTTTCCTTGCGGTAGACGAACTCGCTCTCGAGGTTGCCGCGCGCGCGTGCCATCTCGGCGCGGCTCACCAGCTCGGTGCGCGTGCGCGCGAGCGCCGTGAGCAGCTCGGTCGTCGCGGCGGCGATCTTGGCGCGTTCGAGCGAGGCCAGGAGCACGAAGACGCCAGGGTCCTGCGGAGTGTACGCGAACGCGGAGATCGAGTTGACGAGCTCCTTCTGCGCTTCGAGCAGCGTGACGAGGCGCGTGCTCTCGCCGCCGGCGAGGACGTACGACAGGAGGTCGAGCGGCACCGCGTCGCGGTCGTGCCCGGAGGGTACGCGAAAGCCGAGGAGGAGATGGTGCTCCTGCACCGGCATGGTGATCGCGGTGCGGACGAGCGCGCGCTGCGGCGGCTCGGTCGGGCGCTGCCGGACGGGAAGCGCCGCGGCCTCCCAATCGGCGAAGGCCTTCGTCACCTGCTCGCGGACGAGCGCGGGGCTCACGTCGCCGACGACGATCAGCACGATGTTGTTCGGCACGTACCAGCGGTGAAAGAACGAGAGCACCTTCGGGCGATCGAGCGCTTCGATCGTCTTCTTCCAGCCGATGACCGGACGCCCGTACGGATGGGCCGTGAACGCGCGCCGGAAGAGCTCGGTGTAGCCGCGTGCGACCGGCATGTCCTCCGAGCGCTTCCACTCCTCCATGACGACCTTGAGCTCGCGGGCGAGCTCGGTCGCGTCGAAGGCGGAGTTGCGGAGCGCGTCGGCGAGGATGTCGAGGCCGGTCGCGAAGTGCCGGCCGGCGAGCACGAGGTGGTAGACGGTGTGATCGGCGGTCGTGAACGCGTTGATGTTGCCGCCCGACGACTCGACCTCGGCCGCGATCTGTCCGACGCCTCGCCGCTGCGTGCCCTTGAAGAGCATGTGCTCGTGCACGTGCGCGACGCCGGCTTCCGGTTCCTCCTCGTCGGCCGCGCCGACCTTCACCCACGCCTGCAGCGCGACGACCGAGGCGAAGTGGTCCTCACGGACGATGACGTGGAGGCCGTTGGGAAGCGTGAAGCTTTCGGTGCCGCCGTTTCCGGCGGCGGAACGAGGCGAGGGCGTGCTCGCGCTAGGACGTGTGCGCACGGATTTTCTTGACTCCCCCCCGTTTTCGTCTAAGGTACCCGGCTCCCTGCAGCATCACGTATCGAGGGACCAGCGTTCCATCCACGCATCAGCGCACGGAACCACTCCACGTCGTACCGGAGGGGGGTGAAATATTGCATGCCCGGAGTAAGGGTCAAGGATAGCGAGCCCATCGAGAGCGCGATTCGGCGCTTCAAGAAGCAGTGCGAGAAGGCCGGAATCCTCGCCGAGCTGCGGAAGCGTGAGCACTACGAGAAGCCCAGCGTGAAGAAGAAGAAGAAGGCGCTGGCCGCCAAGAAGCGAGCGCTGCGGCGGGCGAGTCGTACGAAGCACGACAGCGCGCAGTGAAGTGAGATGAGATGGAGCGGCGGCGGGGCGACGCGCGTGACGCGGCCCCGCCGCCGGGCAGCGCGACGCCGTCGGTGTCGCGGTCGTGGTCGGGAACGATGGTCGCGGGGTGGGGAGGCGCGGGAGGCGGGTGACGAAGTAGGGCGAGGGTTCCGGTGAGTCGGATCGATGTGGTCCTCGCGGTTGTTCTGGCGCTCTTCGCGCTGCGCGGATTCTGGCGCGGGTTTTCACGCGAGGTCTTCGCGCTGATCGGCCTGGTCGGTGGCGTCGCCGCCGCCGGCGTGTACTATCCGGACGGCGTCGCGATGCTGCCGCCCGAAGTGCCGGAGATCGCACGTCCCGCGCTCGCGTTCCTCGGGATCTTCCTCGCGGTCGCGCTGGCGGCGAAGCTCGCCGGTCTCCTGGTGCAACGCCTCCTCGGTCTCGTGCTGCTCTCGCCGCTCGATCGTCTCGGCGGTGTCGTGTTCGGTGCGGCGAAGGGCGCCGCGGTGCTCACGCTCGGGGTGATCGTCGTGCGCGCGATCACGCCGCCCGACGCGATCGAGCGGGCCTGCGCCGACTCGGTGCTGATGCAGCCGATCCTCGAGATCACCGACGACGGGCACGCGGCGCCGCCGCCGCGCCACCTCCCGGACCCGCTGCCGCAGTCGTCGCCGTCGCCCGCGGCGGAGGGAGTCTGACGTGCGCGGCCGCATTCCAGAGTCGACGCTCGTCGAGATCCGCGACCGCGCCGGCATCGTCGAGGTCGTGGGCGCGCACGTCGGCCTGAAGCGCGTCGGACGCAATCAGGTCGGCCTCTGCCCGTTCCACGCCGAGAAGACGCCGTCGTTCACGGTGAACGACGAGCGCGGCATCTTCCACTGCTTCGGCTGCGGCGCGGGCGGCAACGTCTTCACCTTCCTCATGAAGTTGGAGAGCGCGACTTTCCCGGAGGTCGTCGAGCGTTTGGCCCGCCGCTACGGCATCGAGCTCCCCGAGCGCGGCGACGACGACCCGGCGATCCGCCGGCGTGAGGCGCTCTCCCGCCTGAACGAGAAGACCGCGCGTTTCTTCCAACGCCATCTCTGGGACACCGCCGAGGCGGAGGCGGCGCGCGCGTATCTCGCCGAGCGCGGGATCAGTCGGGCGACGGCCGACCGCTTCGTGCTCGGCTACGCGCCGGCCGGCGGCGAGGTGCTCGCGCGGCGGCTCCGTGACGCGGCCTCGAGCGATCCGGAGCTCGGGAGCGGCGGCCGGCCGCTCGCGCTCGCCCAGGAGCTCGGCCTCGTGAACGAGCGCCGCGGCGGCGCCGGTCACTTCGACCGTTTCCGGGGCCGGCTCATGTTCCCGATCACCGATTCGGCCGGCCGGGTGGTGGGGTTCGGCAGCCGGAGCGTGCCAGGAACGCTGAGCGCCGACGCCAAGCTGCCGAAATACCTGAACTCTCCCGAGACCCCTCTCTATAGAAAGGGGCACCACCTCTATGGGCTCTCCAGCGCCCGTGACCCGATCCGCAAGGAAGGGCGGGCCATCGTCGTCGAGGGCTATTTCGACGTGCTCGCGCTCGCGGAGGCCGGGGTCGGCCACGTGGTCGCCTCGCTCGGGACGGCGCTCACGGTCGACCAGTTGCGCGTGCTGCGCCGCTTCACCCGCGACATCGTCGTCTGCTTCGACGGCGACGATGCCGGGGCGCGCGCCGCGGAGAAGAGCCTCGCGACGTTTCTCGAGGCGGGTCTCGTCGGTTACGGCGCGTTCCTTCCCGCCGGCGACGACCCGGACACCTTCGTGCGGCGCGAGGGGACCGATGCGATGACGGCCCTCGTCGCGAACGCGACCCCGCTCCTCGACTTCTATCTGCATCGTGCGGTGCGTCCCGAGAGCACGGTGACCGAGCGTGGCGCCGTCGCGCAGCAGGTGGCGACGTGGCTCCGCAAGATCACGGACCCGCTCGTCGCCGAGATGATGATCCGCCAGGCGGCTGATCGCCTGCGCATGCCGGAGAACGAGCTGCGCGCGATCGTCGAGGCGGCCTTCGCGAAGGCGCGTCCCGCGCCGGCCGCCTCCGGGCCGGGGAGCGCCGCTCCGGCGCACGTTCGACCGCTCGGACTCTCCGCGGACGCCGAAGAGCTGCTCGTGACGTCGATGCTGCACGATCCGGAGGCGGTCGCGATGGTCGATCGCGAGGGCGCGCTCGACGATTTCGACGAAGGACCGTGGCGTGCGCTCGCGGTCGACCTCGTCGCGGCGGCGCGCGAGGGCGCGCCGCTCGATCCCGCGACGGTGCTCGGACGTCTCGACGACGCGACCGCGGCGCGCGTCACCGGTCGCATGCTCGCGGCGCACGACGAAGATCCGGTGCGGCGGCAGATAGTCGTTGACTGCTTGGCGAAGCTTCGTCATCGTGCGCGGGAACGGGAACGGTTGCGCGTGTTGCGACGAATTCGCGAAGCCGAAGCACTCGGCAATCTCGACGCGGTTGCGGAGGGGCAGCGCCAGTTGCTCGCGCTCCGCCAGAACGAAACGAACGAGCGAGCATAGGTTCCCTCGTGGAAGTGCGAACGTTCAAGGAAGTCCAGCACATCATCCAGCTCGGGAAGGGCAAGGGCTTCGTCACGCTCGACGAGGTGAACCGCCTGCTTCCGGCCGACGCGGTCACGCCCGAAGAGGTCGACGACGTGATGACGCTGCTCGGCGCGCTCGACATCCGGCTCGTCGACGACGCGGCGGCGGCGGGCTCCGAGGGCGGCGACGACGATCTCGGCGTGGAGCCGATCGCGGTCGCGCGGGAACAGGAAGAGGAGGCGGCGGAGATCGAGGAATCCCGCGGCGCCGCGCACCCGGCGGCGTCGGCGGATCCGGTGCGGCGCTATTTCGACGAGATGGGGCGCATTCCGCTGCTCGGCCGCGAGGGCGAGGTGGAACTCGCCCGCCGCATCGAGGAGGCGAGCGAGCAGGTGCGGAACGAGGCCTACGCGTCGCCCCTCGCGCTCGCCTATGTGCTCGATCTAGCAAGCCGTATCGAGGCGGGCGAGGTCGCGCTCGCCGACGTCGTCGGGGACGGCGACGAGGACCCGGAGGACGAGGCGGTCGCGCTCGAGCGGGCGGCGCGCTTCGCGACGGGCGTGGCGCGCATCCAGCGCCTGACGACGCGCCCGGCGCGCGAGCGCGGCGCCCGCACCGACGCCGATCGCGTCGCCGCCATGAAGGCGCTCGGGCTCGGACGGCGTCACTTCGCGGCGATCGTCGGCTCGATCCGGTCGGCGGCCGCGGCTGCGACGCGCTGCCAGAACGTGCTCCGTCGCTGGGAGGAACGATTCGAGGTCACGGTCCGTGAGCTCGTACGGTTCGCCGCCGCCGTCGATCCCGCGCGGCCGCGCCGCAACCGCGCGCCGTCGGCGCGCGACGCCGAGCGCTTCTTCGGCCGCCATCGGGTCAGCGGCGGCGACGCGGTCGGGCTCGGAAGCGAGGTCCGGTCGACGCTGCTCGAGCTCCGCACGATCGAGCGCGGTGCGCAGGTGAGCGCGGTCGATCTCGCCCGCGCGGTCGCCATCATCCGCGACGGCGAGCGCCGCGCCGAGCTCGCGAAGACGCAGCTCATCGAGGCGAACCTGCGCCTCGTCGTGAGCCTCGCCAAGCGCTACATGCAGCGTGGTCTCCCGCTCCTCGATCTCGTCCAGGAGGGCAACATCGGCCTCATGCGCGCGGTCGAGAAGTTCGACTACCGTCGGGGCTACCGCTTCTCGACGTACGCGACGTGGTGGATCCGCCAGGCGATCAACCGCGCGATCGCCGACCAGGCCCGTACCATCCGCGTGCCGGTCCACATGGTCGAAGCCATGAACCGCGTCGTCCGCGCGCGGCGCGAGCTCGTGCAGGAGACCGGGCGCGAGCCGAGCGAGGACGAGCTCGCGGCGCGCTTGGCGCTGCCCCTCGAGCGCGTGCAGCGAGTGGTGCGGATCGTCCAGGAGCCGATCTCGCTCGAGACGCCGGTCGGCGACGATGGCGACGGCCTGCTCGGCGACCTGATCGCCGATCCGCGCGCGGTGTCGCCGAGCGACGCCGTCGAGGCGGTGCATCTGCGCCGTCACACCGAGCAGATGCTGGCGACGCTCTCGCCCCGCGAGGAGCGCGTCCTCCGCATGCGGTTTGGGATCGGGGAGCGCGTGGACCTCACCCTCGAGGAGGTCGGCCAGCGGCTCGCGGTGACGCGGGAGCGCATCCGCCAGATCGAGGCCAAGGCGATCCGCAAGCTTCGGCACCCGACGCGGCGCAAGCGCCTGCGGGACTTCTCCGACGAATGAGCTTCCGGCCGGCGAGTCGCAGCCGAACGTTTTGACGGGCTCTCCGACCTGCGCTATGCGGGGACCGTTGCGTGCCGGGAACTTCCGAGCCGCCGGACACCGTCGGCGGGCCTATAGCTCAGCTGGTTAGAGCGACCGGCTCATAACCGGTTGGTCCCAGGTTCGAGTCCTGGTGGGCCCATTCTTCACGGTGCGCGAGGAGAGCGATTGGGAAATCAGATCGA
>JADLHM010000100.1 GCA_020848745.1 Deltaproteobacteria bacterium
CGGCGAGCATCATCCTCGCGATGTACTTCGCCGTCGCCGAGCGCCGCGGCATCCCGATGGCGAAGCTCGGCGGCACGATCCAGAACGACATGCTGAAGGAGTTCATCGCGCAGAAGGAGTGGATCTCGCCGCCGGTGTCCTCGGTCCGGGTCATCGTCGACATGATCGAGTTCTGCACGCAGCACGCGCCGCGCTTCCACCCGGTATCGATCAGCGGCTACCACATCCGCGAGGCGGGCTCGACGGCGGTGCAGGAGGTCGCGTTCACGCTCGCCGACGGGCTCGGCTACGTGCAGGCGGCGGTCGCGCGCGGCCTCGACGTCGACGCGTTCGCGCCCCGACTCTCCTTCTTCTTCAACGTCCACAACGATTTCCTGGAAGAGATCGCGAAGCTCCGCGCCGCACGCCGTCTCTGGGCCCGCCTCATGCGCGACCGCTTCGGCGCGCGGAACCCGCGCTCACTGATGCTGCGGACGCACGCGCAGACGGCCGGCTGCTCGCTCACCGCGCAGCAGCCGCTCAACAACGTCGTACGGGTCGCCATCCAGGCGCTCGCCGGCGTGCTTGGCGGCGTGCAGTCGCTGCACACCAACTCCATGGACGAGACGCTCGCGCTCCCGAGCGAGCAGGCCGTCATGGTGGCGCTCCGCACCCAGCAGATCATCGCCGAGGAGAGCGGCGTCACGAACACGGTCGACCCCCTCGGCGGCAGCTGGGCGATCGAGGCTCTCACGAACCGCATCGAGGCCGAGGCGCTCGACTACATCGAGCAGATCGACCGCATGGGCGGCATCGTGCGGGCGATCGAGCTCGGCTTCCCGCAGAAGGAGATCGCCGAGGCGGCGTATCGCTTTCAGCAGCAGCTCGATCGCGGCGAGAAGGTGATGGTCGGCGTGAACCGCTACCACGTCGACGAGAAGCCGGCGATCGACATCCTGCGCATCCATCACGAGGTCGAGGACACGCAGGTGGCGCGCGTGAAGGCCTTCAAGGCGGCGCGCGATCAGCAGCGTGCGACCGCACGGCTCGCCGACGTCCGCGCCGCGTGCCGCGACGGCCGGAACCTCATGCCGCTCCTCGTCGAGGCGGTGAAGGACGGGGTCACGCTCGGCGAGGTCTGCGACGTCTATCGCGACGAGTTCGGCGTCTACCGCGACCCGGCCTGGTTGTAGGTCGATGGCCGACGCTCCCCGTCTCCGCATCCTCGTCGCGAAGCCCGGCCTCGACGGCCACGACCGCGGCGCCAAGATCATCGCGCGCGCGCTCCGCGACGCCGGCATCGAGGTCATCTACACGGGCCTGCACCAGACGCCCGAGATGATCGCCGAGGCCGCAATCCAGGAGGACGTCGACGCGATCGGGCTCTCGATCCTGTCAGGCGCCCACAACACGCTCTTCCCGGCGGTCATCAAGCTCATCCGCGAGAAGGGCGGCGACGACATCGCGATCTTCGGCGGCGGCATCATCCCTGAGGAGGACATCCCGAAGCTCAAGGAAGCCGGGGTGCGCGCGATCTTCACGCCGGGGGCGACGACCGATCAGATCGTCGCCTGGGTCCGCGAGAACGTGCGGCCGCGGGCGTAGCTCGCTCGCCGTCGGCGCGAATCGCGCAGGCGACTGGAATCCTCGCCGGTGTGTGCGTCCGAGCCGGCCTCGTCGACGAAACGCTTGATGAGGGCGCTCGTGTCGAAGTAGTTCATCGACGGTCGGCGACGATCGTCCGCGACAGCGGAACGCCGCCGACGCGGACGCGGGAGACGCGACCAGCGAGCCCGCATTGCGGCGCGGTGACCTCACCCCGAGCCGCCAGCGCCGCGACCCGTGATTCCAAACTCCGCGGCGTTCCGGCCCGAAGGCTCTGCAGGACGGCGACCGGCTTGCCGCGTTCGGTCACGATGACTTCCCGATCGGCTTTGACGAGCTTCAGGTAGGTCGTCAGGCGATTCTTCAGCTCCCGCACACCGACCTCGACGGCGATGCGATCCTTCATGTAGCCACAGTAGCTACATGGAGGATCCTTGGCCAAGGCAAATGCTTCGATCGGCGCGGCGGATAGTGCCCGGTGCGAACGGTCAGGCGGCGCGGCGCGCCAACACCGTCCGCACCGCCTGCACCAGCTGCTGGCGCGTGAACGGCTTGCCGACGGAGTAGTCGGCGTCGAGCGTCGTGCTGAAGTGGGTGCCGTGATATCCGACCCGCGCGCTCACGAGCACGACCGGCAGGTCGCGGCAGATCGGGTCCGAGCGGAGGCCGTGCAGGAACTCGGTGCCGGTCATGCCGGGCATCATGATGTCGAGGACGATGCCGTCCGGGGTCGTGTGGCCGAGGATCTTGCACGCCTCCATGGCGCTCGTCGCGACGATCGTCCTGTAGCCGGCGCTTTCGAGGTAGCGCGCGCTGATGCGGGCGATGTCGGCGCAGTCGTCGATGATCAGGATGGTGGGGGTCATCATCGGGTTCCTCCGTCGGCCCGGCGAGGAGCAAGCCCGGGGCCGCGGGGTGCCGCGACCGCGCGGGCGGCGCGGACGGCGCGCGAAGGGTCCGGGACGGCGACGGTTTCGGCGCTTCGTGCTGAGGCGGTTGGGAAGGCGAGCGGCCGCACGGGCGGCGCGTGCGCGGCTGCGCGATCGTCGTCGCGTCCCGCGCGCCTGCAAGCACGCCACGACAAGTGCCGCGACAAGTGATCACGGCGTGAGGACGATCTTCAGCGCCTCGCGCCGCGCATACGCCGCGTAAGCTCCCGGCGCGTCCGCGAGGGGCGCGTGCCGGCTGACGAGCGGCGTCGGATCGAGCAGCCCGGCCGACATCATGGCGAGCACCGGATCGACGTGGGCGATCACGTTCGCCTGTCCGGTCTTCAGCGTGAGCGCCTTGATCCAGACGATGCCCATGTGGACCTGGCAGCGCTCGGAGTAGACCCCCGTCACCGAGACGGTGCCGCCGCTGCGCGCGAGCCGGCAGGCGAGGTCGAGCGCGTCGGGATGGCCGACGGCGTCGATGCAGGCGTCGGCGCCGCGGCCGCTCGTCGCCTTGCGGACGGCGGCCTTCGGGTCCTGTTCGCCGCGGTGCACGGCCTCGGCGCCGAAGCGCTCGGCCATGGCGAGGCGCTCCGGCACGTCGTCGACGGCGATCACGTGGCCCGCGCCGAGCGCGCGCGCCGCCTGCACCGCGCAGAGCCCGACGGGCCCGAGCCCGAGCACGACCACGACGTCGCCGGGGGCGACCTCGGCGCTCCGGATCGCGTGGAAGCCCGTGCCCATGACGTCACCGGCGAAGAGCGCGGCGTCGGATGAGAGTTCCGGCGGCACGCGGCGGAGCGTCAGGTCGGCGTGCGGCACGAGCACCTGCTCGGCCTGCGCGCCGGGCAGGCCGCCGAGCGTCTTGCCGTGTCCGAACACGCGGCCCTCGACGCACTTGTGGAAGTCGCGGCGCCGGCAGAAGAAGCAGCGGCCGCAGGCGGTGACGAAGCAGCCGAGCACGCGGTCACCGACCGCGACGTCGGTCACGTCGGGTCCCGCGGCCGTGATGGTGCCGACGAACTCGTGCCCGAGGATGAAGCCGGCCTCGAGCGGGATGCGGCCGTGGTAGAGGTGCAGATCGGAGCCGCAGATGCCGCTCGCTTCGACGCGGACGATGGCGTCGTCGGCGGCGCCGAGCGTCGGATCGGGGCATTCCTCGACGCGCACCTGGCCGGGCGCCTGGAACGTGACTGCCTGCACGGGAGCCTCCTCTACGCGGCGCGATCGGACGCCGTCGTGTGGTTCCGTAGCCCGCATTTCTCACCAGGTCCACGTCGCAGCAGGGACCTGGTGAGGAATGCGGGCCAGCGCACGGCGTCCGGGTTTGTCAGGTCGGACGGCGCCGGCTATGCGACCCGCATGTCCGTCCGCTTGTTCGCGCTCACGTGCGGCTGGCTCACCGGGCCGCGCGCGCTCTTCGTCGAGGGGGGGCAGGGCAGCGTGCGCGTGCCGGTGCCCGTCTTCGTGGTCGAGCATCCGCGCGGGCTCGTGCTCTTCGACAGCGGCCTGCACCGCGAGCTCCAGGACGATCCGGTCACGCGGCTCGGCGTGGCGGCGTCGCTGTTCACGCCGCACTTCGGCGCCGGCGACGACGTGGCGGCGCGGCTCGCGGCGGCCGGCCTCGACGTCGGCGCCGTGCGCTGGCTCGTGAACTCGCACCTCCACTTCGACCACGCCGGCGGCAACGTGGCCGTCCCCAACGCGAGCGTCGTCGTGCAGCGCCGCGAATGGCGGGCGGCGCACGACGAGGCGGGGATCGCCGCCAACAACTACACGCCGGGCGACTACGACACCGGGCAGCCGCGTCTCGAGGTCGACGGCGAGCACGACCTCTTCGGCGACGGGCGCGTCGTGTGCCTGCCGACGTACGGCCACACGCCAGGCCATCAGTCGCTGCTCGTGCGGCTCGACGGCGGCGATGTCGTGCTCGCGGCCGACGCCTGCTACTTTCGCGAGACTCTCGAGGAGCTGAAGCTGCCGCTCGTCGTGCACGACCCCGAAGCGATGCTGGCGTCCTTGCAGCGGCTGCGCGCGCTCGCGGCGGTGGGCACGCGGATCGTCTACGGGCACGATCCCGAGACGTGGGCGACGATGCCGCAGGCGCCGCACGCCCTCGACTGAGCGGGGCGCGTCCGATGGCGGCGCCGCTCGTCTCCGTGCTCCTGCCCGCGCGCGACGCGGCGGCGACGCTCGCGGCGAGCCTCGCGAGCGTGCGGCGCCAGCGCTTTGCCGACTGGGAGTGCGTCGTCGTGGACGACGGCTCGCTGGACGAGACCGCCGCGGTCGCGCAGCGGTTCGCGGCCGCCGACCCGCGCTTCGTCGTGGTCCCGGCGGCACGCGCGGGTCTGGTGGCGGCCTTGAACGCCGGCCTGGCGCGTTGTCGCGGGGCGTTCGTTGCCCGCATGGACGCCGACGACCTGATGCACCGCGACCGCCTCGCGGCGCAGGTCGAGGCGCTCGCGTCGTCGCCCGCGCTGGCGGCGGTCGCGGCGCACGTCCGCATCTTTCCGCGTGGCCACCTCGCCGCGGGATGGCGCGCCTACGAGCGCTGGGTGAACGGAATCGCGTCGGCGGCCGACGTGCGCGCCGAAGCGTTCGTCGAGTGTCCGGTCGTCCACCCGACGCTCACCTTCCGCCGCGCGGCGCTCGCGACGCTCGGCTACCGCGATGCCGGCTGGCCCGAGGACTACGACCTCGTTCTGCGCGCGCTGGCGCGAAACCTCGAGATCGGCGTCGTGCCGCGCCGCCTGCACGCGTGGCGCGATCGTCCGGGGCGGCTCTCGCGCACCGGGGAGGCGTACGCGCTGCCGCGCTTCACCGCGCTCAAGGCGGCGTTCCTCGCGGAGCGCTTTCTCGCGGCCTCGGACCGCTACGTGCTGTGGGGCTACGGGGGCACCGGGCGCGCCCTCCACCGGGCGCTCGCCCTCCACGGAAAGCGCGCGACGCACGTCGTCGAGGTGCATCCGGGACGCGTCGGCAACACCATCCACGGCGCGCCGGTGATCGGTCCCGACGCGCTCCGCGCGCTCCCGCCGGCGCCGATCGTGGTGTCGGTCGCGCGCAGCGGCCCGCGGGGTCTGATCCGCGCCGCGCTCGCGGACATGGGATTCCGCGAGCTCCGCGATTTCGTCTGCGCCGCGTGACTACCGGACGACGGGATCCAGCGCGGGCGCGACCTGTGGCTCGGCGTCGCCGAGCTGCTCGAGATAGGCGCGCGCGGTCGCGTTGGTCGGATCCACCGTGAGGGCGCGGCGGAGCCAACGCTGCGCCTCGTCGGGATCGCCGCCGAGCCAGCGCGGCAGCTTCACGAGCAGGGCGCCTTTGGCGGCGAGGGCCTCGGGATCGTCGGGCGCGAGCGCCAGCGTCGCCTCGATCTCGCGCCGCAGGCGGCTCACCATGCGCCAGGTCCCGAGCCCGACGCCGGCGAGGCCGGTCGCCTTGCCGAGGTTGCAGACGATCGCGTAGTGCGCGTGCGCCGAGCGGTCGTCGAGGTCGACGGCGCTTTCCGCGATCGCGAGCCCGCGCGCCAGGACCGGCAGGCGCGCTTCCGGCGGCAGCTCGTCCGCGATCGCGCAGAGCGCGATCGCGTCGTTCGCGTGCCGTTCAGCGGCGGCGCGCTCATCGAGATCCTGCGCGGCGGTGCTCGCTGTTACGACGACGGTGAGCAACGCCGCCACCGTCGTTGCGCGCACACGTCCGACGCCTTCCTCGCGGGTGCGGGGGCACGCTCGAGCTCGCCTCGGTGGCGCTGGATGGCAGCGCGTGTCCATCGTCGTGGCGCTGACTCGACGATACCGTCGTCGACGCGCTCCGACTACGCGAAAAGCGTATCGCATTGCACGGTACACCGCGTCGTCGGGTGTCGGTTTTCTGGCGGATCCGGCGGGCGTGGTCGCCGCCTGGCCGCCTTCGAGACCGGCGGGCCGTGGTTGCACGCCCGCCCGCCTTCTCTTAGCTTCCGCGCCCGTGGAGCGCCGGGACGTTGTCATCGTCGGAGGGGGACCGGCCGGATCCGCGACGGCGCTCTTCCTCCTGCGTCATGATCCCGCCCTCGCCGGACGGATCCTCCTCCTCGAGAAGGCGCGCCACCCGCGTCCGAAGGTCTGCGCCGGCGGCCTCATCCCGCACGCGCTCCAGTGTCTCGACGAGCTCGGCGTCGGCCTCAGCGTTCCGCACGTCATGGTCGACCGCGCCCGCGTGGAGGCGCCGGCCGATCGCGTCGAGGTCGAAGGGGCGCGTTTCTGCGCGGTGGTCCGCCGGGACGAGCTCGACGCCTCGCTGCTCGCCGCCGTGCGCGCGCGCGGGGTCGAGGTGCGCGAGGAGGAGAAGGTCGTGGCGCTCGGGCGCGTCGCGGCCGGCGTCGAGGTGGCGACGACGCGCGCCACGTACGTCGCCCCGATCGTCGTCGGCGCGGACGGCTCCGGAAGCCTGGTGCGGCGCCGCCTCGTCGACGCGTCGGGGCGGCGCGAGGAGGTCGCGCGCGCGGTCATGGCCGACGTGCCGGTTGGCCCGGGCGCGAGCCGGTGGGACGGCCACGCGCGCGCCCGCTACGACTTCGACTTCCGCGCCGTGCCCCGCGGGCTCGCCGGGTACGCGTGGGCGTTCCCCTGCCTCATCGACGGCGCGCCGCACGTGAACGCGGGCGTCTACGCGTGGCGGCGGACGCGGATCGATGTGCGGGCGCTCCTGCGCGAGCTGCAAGCCGAGCTCGGAGGCGCGCCGATCCGGCACCAGGCGGCGCCGATCCGTTGCTACGGCAAGGCGCCGTTCGTGGCGCCGCACGTGCTCCTGGTGGGTGATGCGGCGGGCGTCGAGCCGCTCATGGGGGAGGGCATCTCGTTCGCGCTCGAGTACGGCCGGTGGGCGGCGGCGGAGGTCGCGGCAGCGCTCGGCGCCCGGGACTACGCCTTCGCGGCGTCCGAGGCGCGCTTCCGGCGCGACTGGGTCGGGCGAAAGCTCCACCGGCTCGGGCAGGCGGCGACCATGTTCTACGGACCCGGCGCGCGTCTCTGGCTCGGGATCGCGGCCCGCTGGCGGGGAGCCCAGGAGGTCGGGCTCCGCTGGTACAACGGCGTCGAAGGATGGGATCGCCGCACCGGATGGGACGCCTTCACTACGGCGGTGCGGTGGTCGATCGCGCACGCCCTCCGCGCCTAACCCCGCGGACCGCCGGTTGCCTGCCGTCGGCACGTGGTGCATTAGGGTACGTCGCGATTCGCCAATCCCCACGCTTCGGAGGAGGCCCCTATGCACAAGCCCGTGATCGTCGCCGCCACTCGTACGGCCATCGGAACGTTCGGCGGAACCCTCGCCCAGACCCCCGCGCCCGAGCTCGCCGCGATCGTCATCCGCGAGGCGCTGCGCCGCGCCGGAAACGTCCCGGGCGACCAGGTCGACGAGGTCATCCTCGGGAACGTGCTCGCCGCCGGCCTCGGCTTGAACCCGGCCCGCGTCGCGTACCTGAAGGCGGGCATTCCGAAGGAGGTTCCGGGGTACACCATCAACAAGGCGTGCGGCTCGGGGCTGAAGGCGGTCGCGCTCGCGGCCCAGTCGGTCGCCTCGGGCGACGCCGAGATCGTCGTCGCGGGCGGCATGGAGAACATGAGCGCCGCCCCCTACCTCCTCACCAAGGCGCGCACCGGCTACCGCATGGGCCACGACCAGATCATCGACTCGATGATCAACGACGGCCTCACCTGTCCGATCACCTTCACCCACATGGGCATCACCGCCGAGAACGTCGCGACCAAGTACGAGATCCCGCGCGCCGAGCAGGACGAGTTCGCGATCGAGAGCCAGGCGAAGACCGCGGCGGCGATCAAGGGGGGCAAGTTCAAGGAGGAGATCGTCGCGGTCGAGATCCCGGCGAAGAAGGGCGATCCCATCAAGTTCGAGACCGACGAGCACCCGCGCGAGAGCGCGCCGGACAAGGTCGCGGCGCTGAAGCCCGCGTTCAAGAAGGACGGCTCCGTCACGGCGGCGAGCGCCTCGGGCATCAACGACGGCGCGGCGGCGGTCGTGGTCATGTCGGAGGAGCGCGCGAAGAAGCTCGGCCTTCCCGTCCTCGCGCGCATCCGCGCCGCCGCAGCGGCGGGCGTCGACCCGGCCATCATGGGCATGGGTCCCTGGCCGGCCTCCGAGAAGGCGCTCAAGAAGGCCGGGCTCCGCAAGGAGGAGATCGACCTCTGGGAGCTGAACGAGGCCTTCGCCGCGCAGTCGCTCGGCGTGCTCCGCGAGCTCCGCATTCCGAAGAACCGCGTCAACGTGAACGGCGGCGCGATCGCCCTCGGTCACCCGATCGGCGCGAGCGGCGCCCGCATCCTCGTCACCCTGATCCACGCCATGAAGGACCGCGACGCGAAGCTCGGCCTCGCGTCGCTCTGCATCGGCGGCGGGCAGGGCATCGCGATGATCATCGAGCGCTGAGGCGCTACCGGTCGGTTCGTGGCGGTCGCGGCGTTCTTCGACATCGACGGCACGTTGATCGCGAAGAACACCGGACCGCTGTACATGAAGTTCCTCCGCCAGCGCGGGGAGATACGGCGGCGCGATGCGGCACGGACCGTCTACCTCTTCCTCCGCTACAAGCTCGGGCTCCTCGACATCGAGCGCGCGGCGGCGAGCTCGAGCGGGTGGATCCGCGGACGCAGCGAAGAGGCGGTCGCCCGGCACTGCCGCGTGTGGTACCGCGACATGGTGCGCCAGTACCTGCAGCCGACGCTGGTGCGACGCGTGCGCGAGCATCGCGAGGCGGGACACGTCGTGGCGTTGCTCTCGAGCTCGACGCCGTACCTCGCGACGCCGCTGGCCGAGGATCTCGGCATCGAACACATGCTGGTGTCGCGTCTGGTGATCGAGGACGGCCGCTTCACGGGTGAGGTCCATCGGCCCATCTGCTACGGCGCCGGCAAGATCCACTGGGCGCGGCGGTTCGCCGAGGAGCACGGGATCGATCTCGCCGCGAGCTGGTTCTATACGGATTCGGTGACGGATCTCCCGATGCTCGAGATCGTCGGGCATCCCGAGATCGTGAATCCCGATCCGCGCCTCCGCCGTCAGGCGCGCAGGCGCGGTTGGCCCGTCATGCACGTGAGCGTGCGCGACGCGCCGGAGGAGGCGAGCGCGGGACCATGACGAGGCGGAGACGGAAGCGGGGCGGGGCGACGTGGTGGACGATCGTGCTGGCGATCGCGGCGGCCGGGATGCTTGCGTGGTGGTTCTCCGCGCGCCGCGCCGAGACTCCGGGCCTGCCCGCGAGCCAACCGGGGGCGCGCGCGCTGTCGGAGGCGCCCGGCGGCCCGCGCGCGGGGCAACCCGACGAGCACGGGCACGACGAGATCACGGGCGACGAGAAGGCGGAGCTCGAGCGTCTGATCCGCGAGCGGGGCGCCGCGAGCCCCTGGCACTGACGCGGTCCCGAGCGTGACGGACGATCTCGGTCGCGAGGTGGCGCTGCCGGAAGCGCCACGACGGATCGTGTCGCTCGTCCCGAGCCTCACGGAGACGCTCTTCGCGCTTGGCGCGGGGCCGGCGCTCGTCGGCGTCACGCGCTGGTGCGAGGAGCCGGCGCGCGAGGTCGCGGCGTTGCCGAAGGTCGGGGGGACCAAGAACCCCGACGTCGAGGCGATCGCGGCGCTCGCGCCGGACGTCGTCGTCCTGAACGCCGAGGAGAACCGCCGCGAGGACTTCACCGCCCTCACCGACCTCGGGATCGCGTGCTTCGTCACCGAGCCGAAGACGATCCACGACGGCATCCGTCTGATCGCGCGGTTGGGCGCGCTCGTCGGGCGCATCGACGCCGGCGCGGCGATCGCCGCCGAGCAGGAGCGCCGGGTGCGCGCGCTCGTCGCCGCGGTCGCGGGTCGGCCGCCGGCACGCTACTTCTGCCCGATCTGGCGAAAACCCTGGATGTCGTTCAACGCCGACACCTACGCGCACGACATGCTGCGGGCCGCCGGCGGCGCGAACGTGTGCGCGGCGGCGCGCGAGCGGTACCCGACCGTGACGCTGGCGGAGATCGCCGCGGCGGCGCCCGAGGTCGTGTTGTTGCCCGACGAGCCCTACCGCTTCACCGAGAAGGACCGTCCGGCGCTGGCGCCACTCGCCGGCACGCCGGCGTTCCGGCTCGGCCGCGTACACTTCGTCGACGGGAAGGCGCTCGCGTGGTACGGGCCGCGCATCGCCGACGGTCTCACACGTTTCGCGGCGATCTTTTCCGATGCACGCTGACGTTTCGTGGTGACTTTCGCGCGGACGGGGTCTATACACTCCCTCCCCCGGGGGTGGTGACGATGGCTTCGATCGAGGAGAATCTCCGCAAGATTCCGCCGCAGAACCTCGAAGCCGAGGAATCGGTGCTGGGCGGCATCCTCCTCGACAACCACGCCTGCAATCTCGTCCTGCCGATCCTGCGCTCGGAGCATTTCTACCGGGAAGCGCACCGCAAGATCTTCACCGCGATGGTCGGCCTGAACGAGAACGGCGCGCCGGTCGACATCGTGACGCTCACCGAGGCGCTCCGTCAGCGTGGCCAGCTCCAGGACGTCGGCGGCGCCACCTTCATCGCCGAGCTCGCGAACCGCGTGCCGACGGCGGCCAACGCCGAGCACTACGCCAAGATCGTCCGTGAGAAGGCGATCCTGCGCGGCCTCATCTCCACGGCCACCGAGATCGCGACCGAGGCCTACGGCAACCAGACCGACGTCGAGAAGTTCGTCGACATCGCCGAATCGAAGATCTTCGCGATCGCCGAGCAGAAGGTGACGACGGAGTTCTACCCGATCGGCGACCTCCTGCCGCCCGCCATCAAGGAGATCGAGAAGCTCTTCGACCGCAAGGAGATGGTGACCGGCGTGCCGACCGGCTTCCACGATCTCGACCGGATGAGCTCCGGCATGCACCCCGGCGACCTCATCATCGTCGCCGGGCGTCCCGGCATGGGCAAGACCGCACTGGCCCTCAACATCGGCACCAGCGCCGCGCAGCAGGCCGGCATCGGCGTCGCCATCTTCTCGCTCGAGATGTCGAAGGAGCAGCTCGTGCTCCGCATGCTCTGCTCCGAGGCGCTGGTGAACTACCAGGACGTGCGCTCGGGGCGGCTCCACGAGAAGGATTTCGCGAAGCTCGCGAGTGCCGCCGGCGCGCTCCACCAGTCGGTGATCTACATCGACGACGCGGCGGGCCTGTCGGTGCTGGAGCTCCGCGCCAAGGCCCGGCGCCTGAAGCGCGAGATCCACGCCCGCGGCGGACGCCTCGGGCTCATCGTCATCGACTATATGCAGCTCATGCGCGGGTCCGGCCGCACCGATTCGCGCGAGCAGGAGATCTCGGAGATCTCGCGCTCGCTGAAGGCCCTCGCCAAACAGCTCGAGCTCCCGGTCATCGCGCTCTCGCAGTTGAACCGGCGCGTCGAGGAGAAGGGCGCGGACCGCCGGCCGGTCATGGCCAACCTCCGCGAGTCCGGCGCGATCGAGCAGGACGCCGACATGATCCTCTTCGTCTACCGCGAGGCCGCGTACAACAAGGAGCTCGGGCCCGAGGAGGAGCGCGAGGCCGAGATCATCATCGGCAAACAGCGCAACGGTCCGACCGGCACGGTGAACGTGACCTTTCGCAAGGAGTTCATGCGCTTCGCCGATCGCGCCCTCTCGAGCGACGAGGCCTACGAGCACAGCTCGCCGTTCAGCGAGCGCGACTACGACATGCCGGAGATTTAGCAGGATGCTGCACGGAGATCCGGCGGCGCTCTACCGCTCGAGCAGCGCCAGGAGCTCGGCGGTTGCGCGTTCGACGTCCGGCGCGCGCGCGAGCGCGCCGATCACCGCGACTGCGTCGGCGCCCGCGGCGAGCACGGCGGGCGCGGTCGCGGCGGTGATGCCGCCGATCGCGACCAGGGGGATGGTCGTGAGCGTGCGCGCGTTCTTCAAGCGCTCGCAGCCGAGCACGGGATCCGCGGTGCGCTTGCTGGTCGTCGCGTAGATCGGCCCGAAGGCGAGGTAGTCGGCGGCTGCGCGGCGCGCGTCGGCGAGCTGGGTCTCGCTGTGGGTCGAGAACCCGACCAGGCGACCCGGCTCGAGCACGGCGCGGGCCGCGGCGACCGGGAGGTCTTCCTGACCGAGATGCACTCCATCGGCGCCGCACGCGCGCGCGACGTCGGCGCGGTCGTTCACGATGAAGGTCGCGCCAGCGGCGGCGGTGAGCTCGCGCACTCGCTCCGCGGCCGCCAGGAGATCGCCGGTGGCGGCGGTCTTGAGGCGGAGCTGGAGCAGGCGCGCGCCGCCGGCCACCATGGCGCGCGCGAGCGCGACCGGATCCCGCCCGGTGTCGAGCGGATCGACGATCGCGTAGAGCCTCGAGGGCAGCGTCACGAGCCGCCGCGCGGGACGGGGATGCCGAGCGCGGTCAGCTTCTTCCGGAGCGTGTTCCGGTTGATGCCGAGGAGGTCCGCCGCGCGCAGCTGGTTGCCGCCGGTCTGCTCGAGCACGAGCTCGATGAGGGGTCGTTCGACCGCCGCGACCACGGCGGCGTGCAGGTCCTTGCCGGGACGACTCGGGTCGTTCACCAGGGCGGCGACGGCGCTGCGCAGAGTCTCGGCGAGGGAGCCGGCGAGCGCGGGCGGGGGCGCCGCCTCGGGGAGCTGCAGGTCGGCCTCGGTCAGCGTCTGTCCCGGCGCCAGCACGGCGGCGCGCACGAGCGTGTTCTCGAGCTCCCGGACGTTCCCCTGCCAGGGATGGCGGACGAGCAGCGCCTCGGCCTCCGGCGTGATGCCGCTGATATCGGTGCCCATCTCCGCGTTGGTCTTCGCGAGGAAGTGGCGGATGAGCTGCGGGATGTCGCCGCGGCGCTCGCGGAGCGGCGGCACCGCGATCGGGACGACCTTCAGGCGGAAATAGAGGTCCTCGCGAAAGCGTCCCTCGCGGACGGCGCGCTCGAGCCCTTGGTTGGTCGCGGCGATGATGCGAGCGTCGGCCTTGATGACGGCCGCGCCGCCGACCCGGCTGAACTCCTTCTCCTGGAGCACGCGCAGGAGCTTCACCTGCAGCTCGATCGGCATGTCGCCGATCTCGTCGAGGAAGAGGGTGCCGCCGGCGGCGGTCTCGAAGCGGCCGATCCGGCGCTCGTTGGCCCCCGTGAAGGCGCCGCGCTCGTGGCCGAAGATCTCGCTCTCGAGGAGGTCGCGCGGGATCGCCGAGCAGTTGAGCGCCACGAACGGTCCGCTCCAGCGCGGCGAGTGCGCGTGGATGGCGCGCGCGATCAGCTCCTTGCCGGTGCCGCTCTCGCCTTCGATGAGGACCGTCGCGTCGCTGTTCGCGAGCCGGCCGATCGTCTTGAAGATCTCCTGCATCGCGGGGCTCGTGCCGATCAGGGTGACGCCGGGCTCGTAGCGGCCGGCGACCTCGGTGCGGATGCGGCCGACGGTGTCCTTGAGCTTGTGCATCTCGGAGGCGCGCATGACGAGCGTCCGCGCCTCGTCGAGATCGAAGGGCTTGGTGAGGTAGTTGAAGGCGCCGCGCTTCATCGCCTCGATCGCGTTCGCCATCGTATTCTGCGCGGTGATGACGATCACGATCACGGGTGTCCCGACCTCGCGGACGCGTTGCAGCACGTCGAGCCCGCTCATGTGCGGCATGCGGACGTCGAGGATGGCGACGTCGAACGCGCCGCCGATCAGCCGCGCGAGCGCCTCGTCGCCCGTGCTCGCCACCTCCACCTCGTGGCCCGCCTGCGTGAGCGCGGTCGAGAGGACGAGGCGAATCGACTCTTCGTCGTCCGCGATCAGGACCCGCGCCATCAGCTCGACTCCCCGGGCATCGCGACCGGGAGGCTCACGCGAAAGCGCGTCCAGCGCCCGGGCTCGCTCTCGACGCGCAAGAGGCCGCCGTGCTGCGCCACCAGGCGGTCACTCACGGCGAGTCCGAGGCCGGTGCCTTTGTTCTTGGTGGTGAAGAACGGCGTGAAGATGCGTTCATGGTCTTCGGGCTCGATGCCCGGCCCGCTGTCCTCGACCTCGACCGAGAGGTACTGACGGCTCCGGCCCTGACCAGCGGTGCGGACGTGGAAGTCCGTCTCCATGCGGGTGGTGATCGTGAGCGTCCCCCGGCGTTCCATCGCTTCGAGCGCGTTCTTGACGAGGTTCAGGAACACCTGGCGGATCCGCGCCTCGTCGGCCCAGACGTCCGGCAAGCTCGGGTCGAAGTTCAAGCGGACGGTGAGCTTGTTGGCGGCGGCGGCGCGCTCGAGGGTCAGCACTTCCTGCAACAGGCGGTGGATGTTGACCGCGCCGAGCCGGAGCCGAGGCGGCCGGGTGAGCTCGAGGAGCTGCTCGAGCAGGTTCGAGACCCGATCGACCTCGCGCGTGATGAGCGAGGTGAAGCGCAGTCCCTCGGGATCCGCCTTCAGCGTGTCCGCGAGGAGCTGGGCCGCACCCTTGATGCCGCCGAGCGGGTTCTTGATCTCGTGGGCCAGACCCGCGGCGACCGCCGCGAGCTCGCCGACCCGGCTGCCGCGCTCGCCGGTGTCCGTGAGCGCGCGCGTCGCGACGACGTCGTGGAGGACCAGCATGCTCCCGACGGTCATGCCTTCGCTGTCGATCACCGGAGACGCCGTGAGGCGCACCGTCGCGCGCCGTCCGAACGGCGCGGCGAGCTCGCCGCTGTCGGCGACGCGCCGGCCCTCACCGTGGAGGAACGCCGTGATCCGTTCCGCGAGCCAGTGGTGGCCGGCGAACATCTGGATCGCCGGCTTGCCGCCCGCGTGCTTTGCCGAGACCGCGGTCAGGTCTTCGGCGCCGGGGCTCATGAAGACGACGCGCCCGGCGGTGTCGAGAAGGATCAGGCCGTCGCCGAGACTCGCGAGGACGTCTTCGGCGTACTTGTTCAGGAACTGTTCGGCGGGGGCCGCGGCGGTTTGGGGGTCGAGGTCGACCACGCGGTGGCGCGCTGGATCGCTCATGACTCGAAGGGCGCACGCTATCACGGCCCGTTGCGTCCCGCACCGGGATGGGGGGCGGTTTGACACCCGTTCCGACGGCTCCTAGCTTCGCGCTCCGTGTCGGCGTTTCGGATCGGGCAGGGCTACGACATCCATCCCCTCGCGAGCGGCCGTCGCCTCGTACTCGGCGGGGTCGAGATCCCGCACGATCGCGGCCTTGCGGGGCATTCGGACGCGGATGCGGTCCTCCATGCGGTGACGGACGCGCTGCTCGGCGCGCTCGGCGCGGGGGACATCGGGCGGCACTTCTCCGATCGCGATCCGCGCCACCGGGATCGGCCGAGCCGCGAGTTCGTCGCCGAGACGATGGCGATGGTGCGCGCCCGGGGGTGGCGCGTCGCGAACGTCGACGTGACGGTGCACGCGGAGGCGCCGAAGCTCGCGCCATACCTCGACGCCATGCGGACGATCCTCGCCGAGCTTCTCGGCGTCGCGTCCGACGCCGCCAACGTGAAGGCGACGCGCGGCGAGGGGCTCGGCGCGATCGGCCGCGCCGAGGGGATCGCGGCGCAGGCGGCGGTCCTGCTCGAGAGAGCGTGACGCCGGGCATAGAGCCAATCCCACACGGTGCCGCGGCCGGCGGCACCGTGTGGGACAGGCTCTCAGTCGTCGCCCGAGTCGCCGCCGCCGGCGTCGTCGTCGAAGGATCCCGACGCCATCTCCTCCGCCATCTCGTCGACGTCGCCGCCACCGCCGACCTCGTCGCCCATCTCGCGGTTCATCTTCTTCATCCAGCGCGCGACGCTCGCGGGGTCGTTCTCGTCGAGTCCGCTCAGGCTCGACGGGTCGGTGAGCGACTCGAGCCGTGACTCCTCCGAGCGACCCATCGCGAAGCGCGACATCACGCGCTCGAGCGTGCGGGCGCCGCAGCGGTCGCACACCTCGTCGACGGTCTCGCTGGCGCGCAACGTGAGGATCGTGACGCGCTTCTTGCAGCTCGTGCAGCGGTACTCGTAGAGCGGCATCGGGCCGCACCTTGCGACGATCGACGCCGACGCGCAAGCGCGACGCATTGCGGCCGCGACCCCTCTACGACGGCGACGCAGGCGGGCCGCTGCCGGGGGAATACGAATCCGCGGCGCGCCGGCGTCGCATGCATCGCACGCCGAGCCGGCAGAGGTGCCTCATTGTGGAGCGGAGCTTCGCGACCCAGGGCATGTTTTCTCTTGGAGGGCGAGTGTCCGTACGCTAAGGAACACCTGCCGCCAGTCGGTCGAGATCCGTCGTGACGCAAGTTCGGAGTCGTTCCTGGTGGGACGTCTTGTAGTCACATTCGCAGTCGGAGCTGCCCTCGCGTTCCTCACGGGCACGAACGTGGCCGGAGAGGCGCGGCCGAGCTTCGAGTTTCGGCCCGGCGTCATCGTGGATCCGAACCGGCGCCTCGTGTATGCGATGCGCCCCGAGAAGGGCGTCCAAGCAATCGACGTGGTCACGGGCAAGGTCGTCTGGACGTCCGAGGCGGGAGACAAGCCGCTCGGCGTCCTGCGCGGCCGCCTGGTCGTGCAAGCGGACACGCCCGATCGATCCGCCGCGCTGCGGATCGTGATCCTCGAGGCGGGCGACGGCACGATGCGTTCGCAGGCGGAGGCCATGCTGCCGGCCGAGGTCCGTCCCGCCATCGACGAGACGCCGACGTCCAGTTTCGCGACGAGAGGGTGGCAGCGCGCCGGAAAGGTATTTGTGTCGTGGGCGTTCTCGCGCCGGGTGCCGAGCGGCGTGGACACGGGCATGAGCGCGACCCAGCTTCACGGCGTCGTGGCGGTCGACGTGGCGACCGGCCGGGTCGAAACGCGCGAGCGCGAAGCTCACGACGAGACGGTGCCGTTCTCGGCCCCCGTCCGCCACGCGATGGCGGCCGGGAAGATCCCCCGAGCGCCATGGCGGACGGGAACGCTCCTCACGGCCACTGTCCGCGCGCACGACGGCGGCAACCGCACCGTGCTCGAGCGATGGCGCGCCGATACCGGCGAGGTGCTGCCGGACGTGGTGTTGTTTCGCGACGAGGACCGCTGGTCCGTTCGCTACCCTTCGGCGGACGGCGTGCACCTGCTGGTCAGCCGCCCGACCGGCAACGCCGACGGCTCGTACACGTGGCGATTTTTTTCCCTGGAAACCGGAAGTCACATCGCCGACGTGACGGGCAGCGGACCCGGAGCACGGTTCTTCATTGCCGACGCGACTCTCGTTCATGACGTGCGGCGGTCGGGTCGACTGGTCGGCGCTCGCTTCATCGGCGAGCAGCCGCTCAGCCTGCGGGGCGTCCGACTCGCTGACGGCTCCGAGGTCTGGTCCCAACGCCTCCGGGACACGACGCTCCCCACTGATCAACAGTACCCACCCACGACCGGGCAACCGACCGGCGTGGATTCACCGCGGTGACGCATTGGACAGCCACCGGGCCACGCCGCTGGCGCGGCCGGCATGGCTCCAGCACTGGAGGATCATTCGATGAGCGAGAAGCGATCCTGGAAGCCGGACCATACGTCCTTCGGCCGGGCTCTGGTCGTCATGGTCGTTCCGTTGATGCTGGCGCTGGCACCGTCAGGCGCCGCAGCGGACGTTCCAGCACCCCCGGACGACGATCGAGTCGAACGCATCGACGCTGGCCCTCCCCGACCGCGCGCTGCTTTACCGGCGCCGCCGCTCGCGGCGCTTCCCGTGACCGGCGCCGGCTGGACGGCGCAAGGTCCGGGACCGACGACGGGCGGCCAGGTGGAGGGCAGCACGATCCAGAACGGTGAGGTCGTGGGCGCCGTCCACGCGGTCGTGACCCATCCGACCGACGCCGACACGATCTGGATCGGCGCGGTAAACGGCGGCTTGTGGCGAACGACCAACGCGACCGCGGCGAGCCCGGCGTGGACTCCGCTCATCGACGATTTCCCGTCGCTTTCGATCGGTGCCTTGGAGCTCGACCCGACCGACGCGGCCAATCGGACGCTGGTCGCCGGGATCGGTCGCTACAGCTCGTTCGGTAGTACGGGCGGCGCGCTGAGAGGCATCCTGCGAACGACGGATGGCGGCGCCACGTGGACGGAGCTCGGGGCCGTCGATCTCGCGGGGCGCAACGTGAGCGGCGTCGGTCCGCGCGGTGCCACGATCCTCGTCGCGGCGAGCAGTCGCGGATCCATCGGTGCCGGCATGTACCGCAGCACCGACACCGGCGCGTCCTTCCAAAACATCTCGGGGCTGAACGGCCTCGATTTCGGTGAGGTCTTCGATCTCGTCGGCGACCCGTCCGATCCCAACCGCTTCTACGCGGGGCTTCCCACCGGCGTGTTCCGCACCGACGACGCCGGGGTGAACTGGATCGACGTGACCGACGCCGCGATCGGGGCGCTGGTGAGTGCCGCGACCAACAACATCGAGTTCGCCGTGAGCCCGGTCGCGCCAAATCCAGTCTACGCCGGCATCGTGAACAACGGACAGCTCCGCGGATTCTTCCGATCCGGGGACCAAGGTGCCACCTGGACGGCCATGGACCTGCCGCAGGTCGTGGCGGGCGCGTTCGCGATCACGAACGCGACCAACGCGACGCCGATCGTCATCACCTCGAACAACCACGGGCTCACCAACAACGAGCAGCCGCAGGTCCGTATCAGCGGAGTCACCGGCAACACGGCGGCGAACGGCGACTTCTTCGTGACCGTCATCGACAACAACAACTTCTCGCTGAACGGCAGCGCCAGCAACGGGGCTTACGGGGGCGGCGGCACGTGGGGGAAGATCACCGGTCTCGAGCCGCGCTTCGAGCCAGGCTCGCAAGGTGCGACGCACTTCTCGATCGTCGCCGACCCCGGCGCCGTGAATCTCGTCTACGTGGGCGGCGATCGGCAAGACTTTCCGAACCCGCTCGGGGCAGCGACCTTCAGCGGGCGCCTGTTCCGCGGGGATTTCGCGATCGCACCCGGGGGGCCGGGCACCATTCCGTCGCCGCAGTGGACGTCGCTGACCCACGTCGGTACGGGCGCGAACTCGGCGCCGCACGCCGATTCCCGTGAGATGCGCTTCGATGCGAACGGGGACATCATCGAAGGTGACGATGGCGGCATCTATCGCCGGACCGATCCGGGACTCACCACCGGTGATTGGGCGTCGGTGATCGGCGACCTGCAAGTCACCGAGTTCCACGACATCGCCTACGACACCAACTCGAACATCATCATCGGCGGCGCTCAGGATACCGGCACGCCCGAGCAGACCGCGACGGGGAGCACCACCTGGCGCAGCGTCTCGACCGCAGACGGCGGCGACGTCGCCGTCGACGACACGAGCGTCGCCGGTCAGTCGATGCGCTATTCGAGCACGCAGAATCTCGGCGGTTTCCGGCGGCGCACCTGCGACAACGCCAACAACTGCGGCGGCGCCACGGCCGTCGGCCTCAACGTGACGAGCGGATCGGCGCTGCAGCGCCAGTTCGTGACGCCGATCGAGCTGAACGTCGCCGATCAGACCCGTCTCGTCATCGGCGGCGCCAACGGCGTGTACGAATCCGCCGACCAGGGCGACAACATCGCCCAGGTCGGCACCACGGGCCCGACGGTGTGCATCGGCGGTGGCAGCGCCGGCAACGCGTGCGGCGTGGACGCCAACTGTCCCAATGGCGTGTGCGGCTATCTCGTGAACCGCAACGCGATGGCCTACGGACATCAGAGCAACGCCGACCTGATCTACGTCGGCTCCAATGCGCGCGTCCTCGTCCGGACGACCGCCGCCGGCACCATGGATCCGACGCCGACCGCGTTTCCCGGCGGCACGGTGCTCGACCTCGTCGTCGCGCCCTCGGATGCCGATCGCCTCTACGCGATCGACGTCGCTGGCGTCTACGAGACCACCGACGGCGGGACGACCTGGACGGACGTCACGGGCAATCTCAGCGACGACGGGGCGACGAACTTCCGGAGTCTCGTGTACATCGAGGGCGCCGGCAACGATCTTCTCGTAGTCGGTACCAGCCAGGGGGTCTTCGTCTCGATCGAGTCGGATTTCGATTCCTGGCTCGAGCTCGGCGGCATCCCGAATGCGCTGGTATGGGATCTCGACTACGACGCCACCGACCGGCTCCTCGTGGCCGGTACGCTCGGCCGGGGCGCCTGGACGCAGCTGATCACGATCGCCGATCTCGCGATCGAGAAGGCCGCCTCGCCCGACCCCGTATCGCCGGGACAGACGCTCACCTACGAGATCACGGTGACGAACAACGGCCCGGAGGCCGCGGCCGGCGTCATCGTCACCGACCTCCTGCCGCCCGAGGTGAGCTACGTCAGCGACACCGACGCCTGCGTGGAGGGACCTCCCGGCACGCTGACGTGCAGCGTCGGCAACATCGCGAGCACGCAGAGCGTCACGTTCGAGATCGAGGTGGAGGTCGATCCGGATCTCGTCCAGCCCGCCTGCGAGCCGTTCTCGATCAGCAACACGGCGTCGGTCGTCGCACCGGTCCTGGATCCCGATCCCGACAACAACGCCGTCACGATCGAGACGGCAGTCGCGTTCCCGCTCGATCACTTCCTCTGTTACGAGGTCGAGCTCCAACCGTTCGGAAGCTGGACGGGGGTCACCCTCGACGACGCGTTCGGTCAGGGGATCGTCGACGTGAGCAATCTGAAGCGGCTCTGTACCCCCACCGACAAGAACGGTGAAGACCCGACGGCACCCCTCCAACCCTGCCACCTCACTGCGTACGAGATCGATCAGAGTCCGCCTCCGCCGATCCGGAGCGGCGTGCAGGTCGACAATCAATTCGGCGTGGTGACGGTGGACGTCGGCCGTCCCGAGCGCCTGCTGGTGCCGACCGCGAAGGAACCGAACGCGGCGCCGCCGCCGCTCGTCGCCCCGACCATCGATCACTTCAAGTGCCATCGCGTGCGCGGCGCCCGCACGCGCGTCAAGGGGCTGACCCTGACCGACCAGATCGACGAGCGCGGCGGCAGCGTCATCCGGCCGCTCCGCCTCTGCAGCCCGGCCGACAAGAACGGCGGGGGGATCATCGATCCGAGCGTCCATCTGATGTGCTACCAGGTGCGCACGCGACCGCGGCGCCCGACGTTCAGTGGCCCGTTCGGGATCGACAATCAGTTCGACGGCTTCGCCATCAACCTCACCGGCGTTCGCGAGCTTTGTGTGCCCTCGACGGTGACGATTCCGTAGCGTCGGCGCTTCGTCCGACGCGCGGGAGAATCGCTGACGAACGACAGTCGCGGGCCACCGCCTTGACGTCCGCGTCGGGCGACGCATAGCATGCGCGCCGCTGATGCGAGGCGTCGATTGATGGATGACCGCGCGACGCTCGAGGAATTGCGCGTCGACCTGACGCGCCGGCGCCTCCTGCAGACGGGCTTCGGCGGCGCCCTGCTCCTGGCCTTCGGCTCCGTGCTCCCCTCGGGGTGCACGCGCTATTCTCCGGTCGAGAGCGCGCTGCGCTTCCTGACGCGCAAGGAGTACGCGGTCGTGACGCAGGCGGCGGTCCGCATTCTCGGGCTCCCGGACGAGGAGCGCGAGCGCCTCGGCGGCTTCATCGACGGTCTGCTCGCCGATCTCCCGCCGACCTCGCAGGGCCAGGCCCGGCTCATGCTGCGCGTGGTCGAGCACGGGACGCACCTCTTCGACCTGAAGCCGCGGCGCTTCACGCGGCTGTCGCCCGCCGACCAGGACGCCTACCTGCGCGGGTGGATGGAGAGCACGCTCGGGGCGCGGCGTGTGATCTTCCGCGCCCTCAAGACACTCGCCGCGCTCGGGTACTATGCGCAGACGCAGTCGTTCGCCGAAATCGGTTATGACGGCCCGTGGCTCGGGCGCATCGAGGCGCCGTCGCGTGTGACGCACGAGGCGCCCGTCGATCTCGCGACCGTGCTCGCCGCGCGGCGAGCGTCATGATCCTCGACACCGCGACCGTCGACGCCGACGTGCAGCTCCGCGCCGACGTGTGCGTCGTCGGCTCGGGCGCGGGAGGCGCGGCCGTCGCCGCGGAGCTCGCCGAGGCCGGCCATTCCGTCGTCCTGGTCGAGGACGGTCCGTATCTGCGCGGCGAAGACTTCGTCCAGCGCGAGGACGTGATGTACCCGCGGCTCTACCGCGAGGGCGGCACGAAGGCGACGGCGGATTACACCGTGCTCGTCTCGCAGGGCCGGGCGGTCGGCGGTTCGACGGTCGCGAGCTTCTGTCTCTGCGTGCGCCCCCCGCGTCCGCTGCTCGGCTACTGGGCGCGGCAGCTCGGTCTCGCGGGCCTCGAGCACGAGGCGATGCACCCGTTCTTCCGGACGGTCGAGAAGCGCATCGGAGCGCAGCCCATCCGGCCCGAGCAGGTGAACGGCAACAGCGCCAAGCTCCAGCACGGGAGCGAGAAGCTCGGCTACCGCGGGTATCGGCCGTTCCACAATCGCGTCGAGTGTCTGGGCGCGGGCTACTGCGCCCTCGGCTGCACCTACGACCGCAAGGGCGATGCGCTGACGACCTACGTTCCGGCCGCCTCGCGCGCGGGGGCGGTGATCGTCCCGGACTGCCAGGTGACGCAGGTTCGCATCGGCAAGGGGAGGGCCGCGGGCGTCGCGGGCGTGTTCCGCCGCTCGCGGACCGGTGCGGCCCACACGCTCGACGTCGCCGCGAAGGTCGTCGTGCTCGCGGCGGGCGCCGTCAACTCGCCGCGGATCTGGCGGCAGAGTCGGTTGCCCGATCCCTCGGACACCGTCGGGCGCAACCTGCGCTTGCAGCCGCAGGTCGTCGTGACCGCGCTCTATCCCGAGCCGATCGAGTCGTGGAAGGGCATCCCGCAGGGCTACGTCGTCGACGAGTTCCTGACGATCGGCGGGCGCTCCGCCGGCTCCGGCTATCTCCTCGTGCCGGCGTTCGCGCACCCCGTCGCCGCGGCGAGCATGCTGCCCGGCTACGGCGCCGAGCACCGCGAGCTCATGGGGCTCTATCCGCGGCTCGGCGCCATCGCGGTGCTGCTGCACGATCACACGCGCGGCCGCCTCGAGCTCGAGGAAACGGGGCCGCCGGCCGTGAGCTATCGCCTCGGCGGCAGCGACGAGGACCAGCTGATGGACGCGCTCGAGAAGGCCTGCGACATCAGTTTCGCGGCCGGCGCGGAGAAGGTGTTCCTGCCCTACAACGAGGTCGTCACGATCGCGAAGCGCGGGGCGTACCAGCCGATCCGCGACCGCGGCGTGCGGATGAACGATCCGCTGTTCCTGTCGTACCAGCCCCAGGGCACGCTTCGCATGGGCGGCGACCGTCGGAAGTCGGTCGTCGACCCGCAGGGCGAGGCGCACGCCGTGCGCGGGCTCTTCGTCGCCGACGCGAGCGTGTTCCCGACGAGCGTCGCCGTGCCGGCGCAGGTGACGGTGATGGCGCTGGCCACGCGCACCGCACAGCACATCGTCGATCACGCCGACCGCTACTTCTGAATCGGGAGGCGGGGCTATTTCAGCGTCTTCGCCGAGAAGCCGCGGTCGTTGAAGGTGAGGAGCGTACGCTTGCCCGCGAGCACGGTCTCGAGCACGACCTCGCGGCCCCAGAGCCGGTAGACGTAGCCGAGGGTCTTCTCGCCGTTCTCGAGCTGTAGGTCGCGGCCGTCGTGGTCGTGCATGAGGTAGAGCGTGCGCTTGTGGCCGAAATCGGCGTCCTCGATGCGGATCACCGGAATGCCTCCCATGCCGACGCTGCGGATCAGCTGCTCCTTCACGGCCCGCCAGCCCTGCTCGTCGGCGACCTTGCTGATGACGAGGTCGTCGCCTTTGGGCTCGTACTCGAAGAGGTCCATCTCCCGCATGAGCTCCTCGGTGAGGAAGCGGCGGAGGAAGGACTGGTCGCGGTCGGTCTCGCGCACCTCGAGGAGCTTCTGCATCCCGGTCTTGGCGGGCGTTCCGTGCTCGCGGATCTCTTCCGGCGTCGGCTCGTCGAAGCGGCGCTTCAGGTCGGTCCAGATCTTGAGGCCAAGGTGGTACGGGTTGATGCCGCCCGGCGTCGGCCGCACGACCTGGTTGTGGCGTACCAGGAACTCGAGGTGCAGATCCTGGGGCAGCTCGATCGCGTTCAGGATCTCGCGATGGACCCAGGAGGCCCAGCCCTCGTTCATGATCTTGGTTTCGATCTGCGGGATGAAGTAGCGCGCCTCCTCGTCGACGACGGTGAGCAGGTCGCGCTCCCAGTTCGCGAGGTAAGGGTTGTGGTCACGGATGAAGAGCAGGATGTCGGGCTCGGGCGAGAGCGGCGCTTTTTGCAGATCGGGCTCGACGTAGTCGGGCCGGCGGTGGATGCTCTTGAACGGATCGTGAGCGGCCTGGGCGTTTCGCAGCATCTCCTGCCGCTCTTCCTCGGGTGACAGCTTCTTCACGGCGAGGTTCCGGCGGCGCTGCAGCGACAGCGCGTGCGCGGCGTCGAGGATGTTCTCGACCTTGTCGGCGCCGATCGACGGATCCTCCGTGTAGGCGCGGACGCGCTCCGCGTGGGCTTTGAAGGTGCCGATCGTGAACTCGGCGCGCGTCGACTTGAACGTGAAGTTGTTCTTGAAGAAGTCGTTGTGGCCGTAGACGTGCGCGATCGTCAGCACCTGGAGGCAGAGGGAGTTGTCGCGCATCAGGTAGGCGAGCGCCGGGTTCGAGTTGATGACCATCTCGTACGGCAGGCCGGAGAGGCCGTACTCGTAGAGGGTCTTCAGCTTCTCGAAGGCCTTGCCGTAGGACCAGTGCGGGTAGTGCGACGGGATGCCGGAATACGCCATGTACGCCAGCATGTCGCTGTGGTTGCAGAGCTCGAACTCCTGCGGGTAGCAGTCGAGTCCGAGGGCGTCGACCTGCGCGCGAATCTTGGCGTCCCAGTAGGCGAGATCGTCGAGGCTCCAACCCGGCATCGCGTCAGTCCTGCTGCTTGTCCTTGGCGAGGAAGGCCTTGAAGCTCGGCCAGATGTCCTCCTTGCGCTCGATCAACACCGTCTGGAAGTTGTCGGCGTCGAGGCGGCGGAAGATGTTCAGCATCGAGCTCTCGTAGTACCGCGAGCCGAGCGGCTTGATCTCGCCGTAGCCGAAGAGGTTGCAGATGTCGGCGAGCTCGTGTGCGGCTCTCAGCGCGGCGGTGTTGTCGGAGTCGAAGTTGTCGCCGTCGGAGCAGTGGAAGGCGTACACGTTCCAGAGCGACGGGTGGTAGCGCTCGGCGACGATGTCGAGCGCCTTCTGGTACCCCGACGAGATGAACGTCCCGCCCGACTCTCCCTTGTGGAAGAACTCGTCCTCGCTGACCTCGTTGGCTTCCGTGTGGTGGCTGATGAAGACGATCTCGACGCTCCGGTACTTGGTGCAGATGAACTGGTAGAGCAGGAAGAAGAAGCTCCGGGCGAGGTACTTCTTCATCGTGTCCATCGAGCCCGACGTGTCCATGATGCAGATGACCACCGCGTTCGACTCGCGGCGCATCTGCGTCGTGACGTGGCGGTAGACCAGGTCGTCGACGTGAAAGGGGAAGCGCCGCGCCGGCTGTGCCGGAGTGGCGTGGATGCCGTCCTCGTCCGCGGCTTCGGCGTCGCCCGGGGCCGCGAGCGCCGCCGCTCCCGTGGCGGCCTCGAGGGCCGCGTCGCGCGCGGCGTCGATCGGGTTCGCCTCGTCGGCCGCGCGCCGGCGCCGCTCGGCGGCGAACCGCCGCTTGATGCGGGACTTCACGGTCCGATGCTTGTCGAGGCGGATGCGGATGCCGACCTGGCGGTAGCCGCGCCGCTTCGACGAGCGCGGCGCCTCCAGCTGGCGGAGCGCTTTCCGCTCGAGATCCGGAAGGTCGAGGTCCTCGAACATGATGTCGATGAGCTCTTCGAGGGTGACGTCGGTCTCGTAGTAGTCGACGCCGGGGCGATCGCCCGCTTTGTCTTCGCCCTGACCTTCGCCTTCCTGGCCGTTCTTGCCGACGACCTGGCCGGGTTGCGAGTCGCCGTCGCCCTGGCCGACGCCCGGCGTGTTGTCGCCGTAGACGAAGCGGTACTCGCGGATGCCGCGGATCGGGACCTTGATCACCCGATCGCGGCTTTTCCCGATGATCGACTCTTCCGCGATGATGTCGGCGATATTCTCGCGGATCGACTCGCGGATCTTCTGCCGGTGCCGAAGCCGGTCGCCGGCACTGCGGTCGCTGCGCTCGGCTTCCGAGCTTCGGAACGGGCGGAAGATCGTGTCGACCATGTGACGGATGCCGCGTCAGTCCTTCCAGAGGTTGTTGGCGGCGTACTTGAGGACGACGTCGACGCAGCTCTCGCAGTACCCGTTGTCGAGGAGGTTGCGGACCATGGCGTTGTACTTGGTGGTCTGCTCCTCGTCGCGGGTGCGCGCCGTGGTGATGATGCGGGAGAGCTCGCGCACCGACTCGGTGAGCTTCTTTTCGATCGCCTCCTTGAGCGGCTCGTAGCTCTTGTAGGTGATGCGCTCGCCGCGTCGCGAGAGCGCCCAGAGGTACGCGATGACTTCCTGTCGGAATCCTTCGGCCGCCGAGCCGATGATCGCGATCTGCTCCTCGATCGACTTGAGGAACGCCTCGTCGGGCTGCAGCTCCTCGCGGGTGTTGCGGTCCTTCACGCGCGTCTTGTTCACGAACGCCTCGGCATGGTCGAGGTAGTTCTGGAAGAGCGCCTCGGCCTGCTCCGAGTAGGCGTAGACGAAGCCCTTCGTGATCTCCTTCCGGAGCACGTCGAGGTACTCCTTGTGGAGGGTGTCCTGCAGGAACTCGAGGTGCTGCTTCCGCATGTCGTCGGCGATGTCCGCTTCCTTCACCATCGCGATCAGGGACTCACGGACGTTGATGGGGTTGATGCAGTTGCCGTCGATGTTGTCGGAGAGCGCGTTGTCGAGCGCCTTCATGATGAAGCGCGTCGAGATGCCGCTCATGCCTTCGCGCTTGGTGTCCTCGCGCAGCTCCTGCACGTCGATCTTCTTGGTCTTGCCCTTCTCGACGACTTCCTCGCCGTTGTAGAGCTTGAGCTTCGTCATGAGGTCGCACTTGTTGTTGGGCTCGAGGCGCGAGAGGATCGCGAACATCGACGCCACTTCCAGCGTGTGCGGCGCGACGTGGGCGCGGAAGTCCGAGTTGCGGATGATCTTCTGGTAGATCTTCACTTCCTCGGAGAGGCGGAGGTTGTAGGGCACCTTCACGACCACGATGCGGTCGAGGATGGCTTCGTTGGTGTGGTCGGCGCGGAACTTCTGCCACTCCGCCTCGTTCGAGTGGGCGGCGATGACGGCGTCGACGTAGACGAGGCCGTGGCGTCCCGGAGCCGGGATCACCTTCTCCTGGGTCGCCGTGATCATGGCGTGCAGGTACTCGGTTTCGTTCTTGAAGACCTCGATGAACTCGGCGATGCCGCGGTTGCCGACGTTGAGGGCGCCGTTCAAGTCCAGCACGCGCGGATCGCCTTCGGAGTAGACGTCGAGCTTCGAGATGTCCTCGCTGCCGATCAGGACCGACGTGTCCTGGTTGTTCGGGTCGACCGGCGGCACGACGCCGATGCCGACGCGATTGCGCTTCGAGAAGTTCTTCGTGACGATCGGCACCTCCTCGTAACGGCCGCCGAACTCGTCCTTCAGGCGGAACCGGCACACCGGGCAGAGGTCGCCCTCGATGTGGGTGCCGAGCATCTTCTCGAACTCCTTCCGCAGATGCCGGGGGAGGAGGTGCAACGGCTCCTCGAACATCGGGCAGCCGTCGATCGCGTAGAACGGATCGCTCGACTCGAGGCCGCGCTGGAGCTTTTCGACGAGCGAGCTCTTGCCGGAGCCGACCGGCCCCATCAAGTAGAGCACCTGGCGGCTCTCCTCGCCCTTCAGCGAGGCCGCGTGGAAGTAGCGGACGATCTGCGAGATCGTCTTCTCGATCCCGAAGAACTCGTCACGGAAGAAGCCGTAGGACTTGATGGACTCGTCCTTGTAGAGCCGCTTCACGCGGGGGTCGTCGGTGTCGTGGAGATCCGTCGTCCCCATCCGCAGGATGATGTCGTAGACGCGGGAGTGCGCGAGCTTCGGGAGCGTGGGATCCTCGCGCACGCGTTCGAGGTACTCGAGAAAGGTTCCGCGCCAGTTCTTCTGCTCGTGGACGGCGCGGTCGTCTTTGATCAGCTTCTCGAAGACGCTCTTCCCGTTTTCCATAAACGCTCCTTCCTGGCTGGGCCAGGAGCTCGGGTGGCCCGCATGGCGCGCAGCGCGTACGCGCCATGTGAACGATCAGAGCTTCGCGGAAAGTATAGTGGCCGGTCTGTGCAGTGGAAAGCCCGATGCCGCGCGGCGACGATCGCGACATGCGACGCACCGCAATGCCGACGCGCGTCGTGCGACGCGGTGGGGGAGGCGGACTCAGCTCCACCGGATGCCGCCACGGCAAGCCGATGGTTCCCGTCGTCATCCGCCGGCCAACGCATGGCCATGCTCACCCCGCCCCCGAAGACACGTAGCACCGGCCTTCTCGAAGTGTCAACGCGAAACCCGCGCACGATGCCGTGCGCGTCGCCAGCTTGACCGCGCTGGAGTTTCGGAACACACACTCCGCGATGGATGCGACCGAGGCGCTGCGTCGCGCCGCGCGCCGGTGGCCCGAGCGCGAGGCGCTGCGCGACGGCGATCGGAGCGTCGCCTTCGCCGAGCTCGATGCGCGCGCGAATCGCCTCGCGCACGAGCTCGTGCGCGCCGGGGTCGGTCCCGGCGACCGGGTCGCCACGTTCCTCCCGAACTCGATCGCGCACGTCGCCGCTCAACAAGCGATCCTGCGCGCGGGGGCGGTCTGGGTCGGCATCAACCGCCGCCTCGCCCCGCCGGAGGTGGCGTTCATGCTGGAGCACGCGGCCGTGCGCGTCGTCCTCGCCGGCGCCGACGGGCTCGGCGCCGCGCGCCAGGCCGAGGGAGCGGCCGTCTGGGACGTGAGCGGCGCCGACGCCGCTCGCGAGCGCCGGCTCGCGGGGGCGCCCGCCACACCGCCGCGGCCGCCCGCCGCCGAGCACGACGTCGCCCGTCTCCGCTACACCTCGGGAACGACCGGGCGTCCGAAGGCGGCCGTCCTCACCCACGGGTGCGCCCTCGCGTCGCTGCGGAACCTGCTCGCCGAGCTCCACGAGCTGTCCCCGAGCGATACCGTCGCGCACGTGGCCCCGCTCACCCACGCGAGCGAGGCGCTCCTCGCCCCGGCGTTCTGGCGGGGCGCGCGCAGCATCCTCTGCCACGATTTCCATCCCGCGGCGTTCCGCGAGCTCGTCGCGCGCGAGCGAGTGACCTTGATCTTCCTGGTGCCGACGATGATCGCCGCGCTCGTCGCGGACCCGGCGCGGAAGGAGATGCTGGCGAGCCTCCGCACGGTCGTGTACGGCGCCGCCCCGATGCCGGAGGACCTCATGGTCCGGGCCCTCGACGTGCTCGGGCCCGTGCTCCTGCAGATCTACGGGCTCAGCGAGTGCCCGTTTCCCATCACGACCCTGCGGAAGGATGACCACCTCGATCCGCGCCGCCGGGGAAGCTGCGGGCTGCCGACCGCTTCGAACGAGCTCCGGGTCCTCGACGCCACCGGCGTGCCGCAGCCGCCCGGCGAGGTCGGCACGATCGCCGTCCGCGGCCCGCAGTTGATGCGCGAGTACTGGTGCGATCCCGAGGCGACCGCCGCCGCGCTCGTCGACGGCTGGCTCCGGACCGGCGACCTCGGCCGCCTCGACGACGCCGGCTTCCTCACGCTCGTCGACCGCAGCGACGACGTCATCATCAGCGGCGGCTTCAACGTCTACCCGCGCGAGGTCGAGGTCGTTCTCGAGGCGCACCCGGCCGTCGCGGAGGCGGCCGTCGTCGGCATCCCGCACGAGCGCTGGGGCCGCGGTGTGGCCGCGTGGGTGGTCCGACGGCCGCGTGCCGAGGTCGGTGAGCACGAGTTGATCGACTTCTGCCGCGCCCGGCTTGCCGGCTACAAGAAGCCGCTGCAGGTGACGTTCGTCGAGACGCTCCCGAAGAGCTCGACCGGGAAGCTCCTGCGTCGGGCGTTGCGCACGGATGCGGCCACCTCCCGATCCGCACGATGACGCCCGGGCATCCTCGGATGAGAGGCGATGAGAGCGACGTCATCATCGCGAATGTCGGGCCGGCGGCGCCGCGGCGGCATCGCTCGTGCCGCTCGGTCGGCAGAGGCGCTCGCCGACGTAGGTGAGGAAGGGGGGCGCGCCCGGCCGGACGCCGAGCTGCCGATCGGGGGAACGGCGTCGGGGCGGCGGGTGCGTGCGACGAGGGGTTCCAGCGTCTCGACCGTCGATCGCCGGGCCACTTCGAGCCACTCCGCTTCGTTGGCGCGGGCGCGCATCACCGGGCGTGCCGCCGCCGAAGCCGAAGACCTGCCGGATGAGCGGCAAGGGCCGGAAAGAACGCGTGATGTCGCTGTGGGCACGAACCCCACGCGGCTCTTGATGTATCCTGGGTCGAAAGCTTCTCTTCCCGCTGGAGCTATGAACGGAGAACCCGATGTTCATCCGCGTCATGGTGTTGCTCTGTGGTCTCTCCATCGCCGCATGTGGCGGCGGGGGAGGCGGGGGAGACGATGGAGATCAACCGAGGTTGACCGCGACGCCGATCCTCACTGCGACACTGCTCCGACTGAGCGGCCTTCCCGGTGTCGACCACCAGCGGTCCGAGCGCGCTCGTGAACGCGAGCCCGGCCGGCGGCGTGGCCTTCGGCTGCCCCTTCTGCGGTTTGATCGCGTACGCCTCGAGGTGGGTGACGTCGCCGAGCAGCTCGCCGGCCCCGGGTGAGATTGGGCGCGCACTCCTGGATCGGATCTTTGAAGTTCCACCCGAAACAGATCAGCGAGCTGCCGTAGTGATTGCTGGTGAGCGCGCTCGTGACGGCGTAGTTCTGGTCGAAGACGGTGACACTTCCGAACGTGACGTCGACCTCGAGCCGGTAGAAGCCGTCCGCGTCCGGCGTGACACGCACCGCGTCGCTGACGCGTAGATCAGGGGGTCTTCTTCGTCGGGGGAGCGTTAGCACTGGAACCGGAAGCCTTCGGCGCGGCGGTGCCGAGGCCGATCGCGACGACCGAGCAAGCGGACGCATCGACGGCGGGCTCATCGAGCACGACGCGGGAAGCATCGACCCCCTGCCCGCTCGCGAGCTTCGTACGGACCTCGGTTGCGCGGGCGGACGCCAGCTGTCTGAGCGCGTCGTCGTCGACGCTCTGCTCGGCGACGGCGGCGTCGAACCACGGCTGATGCTCGGCGGGAATGTCGCCGGGTGTGCCCTCCGCACGCGCGGTGAGCGCGGCGAGCACCGCCTTTCGCGCACCGCGCTCGCCGACGTAACGGAGAGCGCCGAGACCGCTACTCTCCTTCTCGAGCTTGGCCCGGAGCGCGTCCTCCTGAATCCAGCGCCGATCCGCGTTGCCTGCTTCGCCACGGAGATGCAACGTGAGGCCGGGGGCTTCGGCGAGCAGGCTCGCGACCGGCGCGAGCTTCGGCACCTCGCCGTCGACAAGCGTCGCGCGGCCCGGCGCGAACGCGAGCGGCGGGGGCGCGAGCGAGGCCGGCTTGTCGCCGATACGCGCGACCGCGCCGATCAGCTTGAGCGGCGACGTCACCGCGTTCAGTATCGCGCGCGTGAGGGCGTTCGCGATCAACGTGCCGACGTCGGTGCGCATCCCCTTCGCGTCGCCTTTGATCGGGAGATCGAGGACGATGTTGCCCCGCAGGTCGGTCAGTAACGAGAGCGCGACGTCGAGCGGCATGCCGAAACGGTCGAGAAAGAGCGTGTTGCCCTCCCCGCTGCGGACGTCGAGCTCGTTGAGTGTGATACGGCTCTTGGTGTCGTACGCGCTCTTGTCGATCGCAATCGCCGATTCGAGCCCGGCCGTGCCACCGCCGATGCCGTAGCCGGTGCTGGTCGCGTACGGATTGAATGGCTCGAGCAGCAAGCTCGCGAGCTTGGCGACGAGCCGGGTTCGCTCGGGGGCGACGTTGCCCGTGATGGTGAGGATGGCGCCGTCCGCGCTCTTGGCGACGAGCTTGACGTCTTTGGCCGAGGGCCCCGGCCAGCCGACCTCGGTCGCGTGCAGATCGATGGGATCGAGGGTCGAGTGGAAGAACGGCTGCACGGTCGTGTCGGTCGTCGCGACGCGCATCGCTTCGATTGCGACGCGATTGGTGCGAATGCGGATGTCGTGCGCGGGCGGCGACGCGGCGGCGGGTGCGGCCGCCGGCGGGAGCGGGGCCGCCGACGGGCTTGCCCCACCGACTGCCGCGGGGAGCGCGATGCCGGTCGCGGTTCGCACCAAGGTGAAGTCGGGACGCGTGAGGGTGATGGCGCGGACCGCGGCGTCGATGACATTCGGCGCCGCCGTGCCTCCAGGCGCGAGCACACCCGGCGCGGTGAGCGCGCCGAGATCGACCGTGAGCTGCTTCCAGCGCACCGCGAAGGTGGAAGGATCTTCGCCCGCGACGTCGACGTCGGCAAGGCCGATCGTGCCAGAGATGCGGACGCCGTCGGGTGGGGCGTTCGCGGCGACGCCGGCGACGATCGCGAGGTCGAGATTCGCGCGGCCGTCCTTCAAGAGACGCGTCGGTGCCGTCGCGACCGGTCGCGTGAGCGGCGGGAGCTTCAGGTCCGTGGTCTCGAGCGTCCCGTCGAATCCGAGCGGCGCCTGCGTGAGCGCGCCGGCGACGTCGAGCGTGCCACCCGACGACGGCACGAGCTTCAGCTGAATGGTCATCGGCTCCTCCGGGACGCTCGTGACAGGCGCGGCCTCGGCGGTGACGTCGATCCCGAGTGGACCGTCACCGCCGATCGCCTGCACATGACCGTCGGTCAGGGACACTTTGCCGATCGCCCACGTCCACGGCTTCGCGCTCTCGGTCGAAACGGTCGGAGCAGTGACCGCCGCGGGCGGCGGTGAGGTCGCGTCCGTGGATGCGGCAGTCACTACGCCTTCAGGTGAGGCCTTGGACGGCGCGGGCGATGCGACCGTCGTTGGCAAGACGACGGGTGTCGCCGACGCGACCGCGGTTGGCACGATCGTCGCCGTCGCCGCCGGATGCGGCGTTGGCATTGCCGCTGCGACCTTCTCCGCCGCCGCCGCGAGTAACCCACGCAGCACGGGCAACGGCTCAGAGCCCGAGGGTCGCGTCATGAGGCGGGGGCCGTCGAGCGTCACCGTTTTTATCTCCGCGTGTTGGGCGACGAAGTCGATGCCGGCAAGGTCGACGCGGAGGCTCTTCCAGGAGAGGGCGGGATCGTCGAGCTCGGCGACCCGTACGTCGAGGTCACGGAGGCCGGCCGTCCCGTGTGCCGTGTGAGCACCCTGCGACTCGAAGCGGTGTATCAGATCCGCGTCGAGGTAGCCGGTCAGCCCGCTCCATCCCATCTTTGGAAGGTAGAGCCGCGAGTCGGCGATCGGGACGTTCGCGAGCACGACGTGCGATTCATACGCCGGCCCGGCCGGCAGGCTCTCGATCGAAGCCTCGAGGTGGAGCGTGCCGTCCCGGATTCCGACGTCGAGCGTGACCTTGCCGGGCTGGAGGCCGCTCTTCGTGATCCGCAACGCGAGCTGCCGCGCATCGAGCGTCGACAACGCCACCTCCACGCGCTGCGGCGGATCGCTGACCGCGAAATCGCGGAAGCCGATGCGCCCGTCGTGCAGCGCGACACTCTGGATGAGCACGCCCCATCCGGGAGCTTCGCTCGGTGGCTGCGGCGGTTCGTTCGACGGTACGGCGGTCGGCAAGAGCACCGTTCCATCTTTCGCGCGATCGAGGCTGACCGCGACGCCGTCGAGCGTGATCCGCTGCACCTCGACGGTTCGGTGCAGCAACGGAAGGAGAGTGATGTCCACGGCGAGAGTCTTGGCGGAGAAGACGGGGGCCGATCCAGGTGGACCCTGCCTCGCTTCGGGCGGCGCCCCGGTGCGCGCCGCCACTGGCTCAACGGGGGCATCCAGCGCTGCGGATGCCTCGGCGCCAGCCGTCGAGGCCGGTGCTGTCGACTCGACCGGCGTTGCCTCGGTGCTGAAGACCCGAAGGCCGTGCAACGTGAGTCCTCCCGTCAGGGGCGCGAGATCGATGTCGTCGATCTCGACGCGACCCACCAGCGCCTCGTCGGCCTGTGCGACGACGACGCGGCGGAGCACGGCCGGCAACGCGATCCGTACGATGACGGCCAGCAGCACCAACCCGAGCACGACGCGATACCGCCGGCGCGCGAGCAGCCGACGCCAGAACCGCGGTGCCATGGGAGGAACGGTCTCGGTCATGATGCGTAGACCTTTACACGCAACGCGGAACGCGTGCCCGAGGATTGTAGTCGCGCCGCGCCGCGCATGAACGACGACGGCGGCGAGGCTTCGACGTCAATCTGGTCGTCGCCTCCACGTCCGATCGACACTGAACGCGAGCGGGCCCGAACAATACGCTGCGAAGCACTCTTGACGAGGTTGAGGACTCGAAGCCGGATTCCGGTTTCCCGCCCGCTCCAACGTCAGGATCTTCACCACCGGATTGCTCGGACGTGTCGCGGCCAGAATGGTGTTCAGCCGCGCGGCGACGGCCCGGCTTTCCAGGATCGAAGTGTGCGTCTCCTTGAAGCCGCGGATCGAACGCGCCTCTTCTTGCACCTCGTCGCGGAGCTGACGTTTCGACGCGCGCAGCCGCTTGGCTGTTTCCGACGACTGCTCTCTGCGCGGCCTGAAGCCGTCCCAACCCGCGCGGGCACCGCTACTGCGGCGGCGCGGGCGTTGCGACCGCCGCTCGCGCCGCCGCCTTTACCGCCTCCACGGCGTTTCCGGCCGCCGCCTTCGCGTCGGCAGCTGCGTCGGCGACCTTGTCGGCTGCGGCCGCACTCGCCTCTCGTGCCGCTTCGGTGCCTTGGCGTGCGGTGTCCGCCGCTTTGTCCGCAGCCTTCTTCGAGAGATCCGCGGCGTCTTTGGCGGCGCCGCGCATTGCCTGTCCTGCCGCCGCCGCGCCGTCGGCGGCCTTCTTCGCCGCCTCGTCGGTCGCGACCTTGGCGCGATCGACGGCTTCGTCGATCTTCTGGCCGGCCTGTTGCGCCGTGTGATCGTCAGGGCTGCAGCCAGCCAGTACCAGTGCCGAGAGCGCCGCCAGGGCTAGCATTGCTCGACGTGCGTCTTTCATCGTGTCCCTCCTTCGTCGCCGCAGCGACGGTGCCGAGATCTCGGTAGGCTTTGGCGACGACCCTCAGCCTTCCAGCGGCGGAATGCGGAGCATCTGTCCCGGATAGATCTTGTCGGGGTGCTTCAGCATCGGCGTATTGGCCTCGAAGATCTTCTGGTACTTGTTCGGATCGCCGTAGAACTGCTTCGAGATCTTCGAGAGGTTGTCACCCTTCGCGACGGTGTAGAACTGCGCCTCGGGCTCGGTACGGTGCACCTCGATGCGTTCGTCGACGTGCTCGACTCCCTCGACGTTCCCGCAGCACAGCACGATCTTCTCCTTGGTGGCCTGATCGGAAACACTGCCGGCGACGACGACCGTGCCTTCGCCGCACTCTGGCTGATGCCCAGGAGCCACGACTTCACGGCCGCGGCGTCCTGCGGCGCCTTGGTCTCGAGCAGGCCCGCCAGCTGACGAAGCGCATCGACCGACTTGGTCCGGATCTCCGGCGGTTTGCTGCCCTTCAACTGCGCCGTCAGACCCTCGCGCGCGATGCCGCGTCCGTCCGAGGTCTCGAGCTCCGCCACCAGCGCCTTGACGAGCTCGCTCGCACCGCTCTTGCCGGACGTCATGGCCTGTGCGGACGAGAAACTCTCCTTGAGCATCCCCCATAGGCCGCTCGGCTCCGCGACGCTCACCGCAATGCCCGCCATCATCACCCCCTCCAGCATCCGCTTCCATTCATCGGGCGTGAAGCTCGCTTTGTTGGCCATTGCTTCCTTTCACGAGACATCGGGGGAGCCTCGGGCTCTGCACCCATCGAAACATGCGTGCACCAGGACGTCTGAGCGACATCCCGAGAGCGCAGCACGACCGTGGAGACGGATGGACTGCGGCGACGGTTACGCGAAGACGCCGGCCGTCTTGAGCAGGAAGATCAGTACGGCCGCCCCAGCGACCGCGACCAGCCAACCCATGATCGGGCCCGCGGCAACCAATCCCAACGCCCCGGCCAACCAGAAGCCGAGGGCCGAGCCGACGATGCCGACGAGAATGTTGGCAACGGCTCCCATCTGCGCATTGGTATTCATGGCCATACTGGCGAGCCATCCAACGATGGCTCCGACGATGATCGTCACGATCCAGTTCATTGGGCCCTCCGAACGGCTACGCGCGTTTTCGGGATCTGCGAAGTCGACGGTCCCTCAACTAGCTGGTCGCCGCTGCGAGCGCAATGAAATCGGGGTTCTGCAGATAGGGGACGGGTCATACGTCCTCGATCACGTTGCTGACGTCGTTCGGCACCACCTTCGGCGCTCGATGCCATGGGGTGTCGCGTGCCCGTCCACGCGGGACGAACCTCATGGGCGCGGCGAGGACGCCGCGCCTTCGGGGTTGGTTCAGAACGCCGTCGAGAACCCGCCGTCGGGCATGTCGAGTGCGCTCCGGTCGCCGCTCACGATCGCGCCGACCTTCGCGTGCACGCCGGGCAGGACGAAGTTCACGAAGTGCTTCGCCGCCATTACCTTGCCGCTGTAGAAGTCGACCTCGTGCCGGTTCGGCTCGTCGTCGTCCTCGTCCTTGGTGCGCTTCGCGTCGGCGACCACGGCCGCGCCGAGCAGGAGATGCGCGATGGTGACGTCCGCCATCACCTCGAGGAACGGGTTCGCGACGAGGGTCACCTGGTCGATCTTGCCGCTCATGAAGTACTCCATGAGCGCGCCGGCGGCGCGCTGCAGCGCCGTCGAAGCCTCGCCGAGCGCGCGGACCTCGGCCCCGAGGCCGGGCTTGTCGGAGTGCGCGGCGACGAACTCCGAGATCTCGGTCAGGAACGCGGTGAAGTTCTCGCCGCCGTGCTGCTGGAGCTTCCGCGCGACGAGGTCGAGCGCCTGGATGTGGTTCGTGCCCTCGTAGATCGAGAAGATCTTGGCGTCGCGGCAGTACTGCTCGACGGGATTGTCCTGGACGTAGCCTGCGCCGCCGTAGGTCTGGATGGCGAGCTCGGCGACCCGGAACGCCTGATCCGCGCAATAGGCCTTCACGATCGGGGTGAGGAGATCGACCTGGCCCTGGTGGTAGATCGCCTTCGCTTCGTCGACCTCGTGGAGCGCGTGGGCGAGGTCGTGGTGGAGCGCCAGCTTGATGCAGAGCGTCCGCATGCCTTCGACCTTGGCTTTCATCTCGACCAGCATGCGGCGCACGTCCGAGTGCTCGATGATCGGCACCCGCGGGGCGTTCGGATCCTTGAATTGGCGCACCGAGGAGCCCTGGAGACGCTCGCGGGCGTAGCGGAGCGCATTCAAATATGCCGCCGACGCCACCGACAGGCCCTGCACGCCGACGGCGATGCGGGCACCGTTCATCATGCGGAACATCTGCTTCATGCCCATGTGCGGCGTGCCGCCGACGAGGAGGCCCCGGCAGCCGTCGTTGTCGCCGAAGTTCAGCACGGCGGTCGCGGAGGCGCGGATGCCGAGCTTGTGCTCGATCGAAGCGGTGGCGACGTCGTTCGGCTCGCCGAGCGAGCCGTCCTCGTTCACCCAGATCTTCGGCACGATGAAGAGCGAGATTCCCTGCGTGCCGGCGGGCGCGCCCTCGATGCGCGCGAGCACGAGGTGGACGATGTTCTCGGCGAGGTCGTGGTCGCCGGCCGAGATCCAGCACTTCGTTCCGGTGATCTTGTAGATGTTGCCTTCGAGGTGCCTGGCGCGCGTCCTGGCGGCGCCCACGTCCGAGCCGGCGTGCGGCTCGGAGAGGCACATGGTGCCGGCGAAGCGACCCTCGACCATGGGGGGGAGGAAGCGCTCCCGGTCTTCCGGGAGGGCGAAGCTCGAGATCACGTCGGCGGCGCCGTGCGTGAGGCCGGAGTACATGTTGAAGGCGCAGTTGGCGCCGCTCTGCAGCTCCTCGAGCACGACCGCGATCGCGTGCGGGCCGCCGAGCCCGCCGTCGGCAACCGGCATCGGGAATCCCATGAGGCCGAGCTCGAAGAGCTTCTTCCAGGCGTCCTTGAAGCCCGCCGGCGTCTTGCAGACGCCGTGCTCGAGCTTGCACCCCGCGCGGTCGGCCGTGCCGTTGATCGGACCCGTGACCTCGTTCACGAAGCGGTGGCACTGCTCGATGATCGCGTCGCATTCCTCCCGGGAGATGTGGGAAAATGCCGCGAGATCGAACAGCTGCTGGACGTTCAGGTGCTCGTAGAGCGTGAACCGGATCGCGCGCAGATCCGCCTTGAAGTGATTGACCGCAGCTTCGGACATACGAGGGATTCCTTTCTCGTGGAAGGTACGGGCCAGGTCCCGACGGGGCGGGTCGCGAGAAGCTGCCCTAAAATCCGCGGAAGTCAAGTTTTCCGATCCGCGACGTCGTGACGGCCCGTCGGTGGCCAAGCGCGGGAATCCCCGCCCGCGGATCGCGGCCGGGATCGGCGCCGAGCGGTGCGGATCGCGGCCGATCCGCCGTGTCGTCGTGCGGATTTGCGGCGGACCGCGGGCTTGCGGCCGTCACACACGTGAGGCATCCCTATTGGCGGCCGCATGGCGGCACGCGGGTTGCTTGAGGGAGGGGTGTATGGATGATCGAACGCATCGACGTGCGCGTTTGGCGGTGCGTGCGGCGCTCTTCGCGATCGCGGCCACGGCGCTCTCGCCCGTACCGGCGCGCGCCGACTTCTGGTGCTGGCTGCTCGGCGATTGCGGCAACGGCGGTCGGGACGCCACCTCCGCCCGCGAGGCCGCGCCGGAGCAGGGCGCGCCCGAGATCGATCCGGGGACGCTTGCCGGCGCCCTCGCGGTCGCGACCGGCGGCGCCGCGATGCTCGGCGATCGCGTCCGGCGTCGCCGTCACTAGAGCCCGCTCTTCGGCGCGGCGCTTCGTCGACGACGTGCCCCGCGCTCCGGCTTCGACGTCCGCCACGCGGCGCGCTAGGATCCCGCGCCCATGCCAGAGCGCGTCTCCGAGTCCCCGTCGCACTTCATCCGTGAGATCATCGAAGACGATCTCCGCACCGGGAAGCACGCGCGCGTCGTCACGCGTTTTCCCCCCGAGCCGAACGGCTACCTGCACATCGGGCACGCCAAGAGCATCTGCCTGAACTTCGGTCTGGCGCGGCAGTACGGGGGTGTCTGTCATCTGCGCTTCGATGACACCAACCCCGCCAAGGAGGACGTCGAGTACGTCGACTCCATCATGGAGGACGTGCGCTGGCTCGGCTTCGACTGGGGCGACAAGCTCTTCTACGCCTCCGACTATTTCGACGCGCTCTACGATTTCGCGATGCGGCTCGTGGACGAGGGGAAGGCGTACGTCGACAGCCTCTCGGCCGACGAAATCCGCGCCCACCGCGGCACCTTCACGGAGCCCGGCCGCAACAGCCCCTACCGCGATCGCAGCGTCGCCGAGAACCGCGACCTCTTCGCGCGCATGCGGGCGGGCGAGTTTCCCGACGGGGCGCACGTGCTGCGGGCGAAGATCGACATGGCGTCGTCGAACCTCAACCTGCGCGACCCGACGCTCTACCGGATCCGCCGGATCGCGCATCACCGCACCGGCGACCGTTGGTGCATCTATCCGCTCTACGACTTCACGCACTGCCTCTCCGACATGCTGGAGCGGATCACGCACTCGATCTGCACGCTTGAGTTCGAGAACCACCGTCCGCTCTACGACTGGGTGCTCGACGAGCTCGCGACGCCGTGCCACCCGCAGCAGATCGAGTTCGCGCGCTTGAACCTGAGCTACACGGTGATGAGCAAGCGGAAGCTGCTCGCGCTCGTGCAGGGGGGCCACGTGCGCGGCTGGGACGACCCCCGCATGCCGACCATCGCGGGCTTCCGGCGCCGCGGCTACACGCCGGAGGCCGTCCGTGACTTCTGCGAGAGCGTCGGCGTCGCCAAGCGCGACGGTACGGTCGACGTCGCGCAGCTCGAGCACGCCATCCGCGAGGATCTGAACAAGCGGGCAGCGCGGGTCATGGCGGTGCTGCGGCCGCTGAAGGTCGTGATCGAGAACTATCCGGAGGATCGGGTCGAGGAGATGGAGGCGGTGAACAACCCGGAGGATTTCGCCGCCGGGACGCGCCCGCTGCCGTTCGGCCGCGAGCTCTTCATCGAGCGGGACGACTTCATGGAGGAGCCGCCGAGCAAGTTCTTCCGGCTGGCGCCCGGGCGCGAGGTGCGCCTGCGCTACGCCTACATCATCAAGTGCGAGCGCGTGGTGAAGGACGCGAGCGGCGCCGTCGTCGAGCTGC
>JADLHM010000101.1 GCA_020848745.1 Deltaproteobacteria bacterium
CTCGAGCGCGCCCGTGCCTTCAACGACGAGGGCCGAGCTGCGAAGCTGCAGGAGGAAATCGACTTCATCCTGCAGGAGCTCGCCTCGGCGGTCGGGCTGGGTGGGCGCGTGCGCAAGACGGGGTCAGCGCAGGAGCGCGCCCGCCTGAACGTGACGCGAGCCATCCGGTCGGCGATCGAGCGCATCGGCGCGCACCACCGGCCGCTCGCGCGCTACCTCTCGACGACGATCAGGACCGGTACGACGTGCGCATACGAGACCGACTTCCGTACGCCGATCGCCTGGATGCTCGGCTGAGCAAACGGGCCGAGGCCAGCTTGCGGGTCGTCGAAAAACGAAGCCCCATCGACTCACCACGCGAGGTGCCAGGGGACGGCCCGAACGTCACGACCGAGGGATGCGGGACTGGACACCTGACAGGCGACGACGGCGCGAACGTTCTTACCTGCGATGGTGCGCCACCGAACCAGGTTGTCCGCGTGATGCGGGGTCGGGGTCGCCGTCGCTTTCGCCTCGATCGCCCACAGCCGTTGGCCCCATTCGACGAGCACGTCGACCTCCAGATCCCGCGCCCGCCAGAAGTACAGCGGTGGTTGCACGCCAAGCCCATGAAACAGCTTCACCCATTCGCTTACGACTGCCGTTTCCGTAAGGGCACCGAGCATCGGTCCCCGCAACACGGCTTCGCGATCGTGGAGACCCGTGAGATAGGAGGCCAGTCCGGTATCGAGGAAATACAGCTTCGGGGCCTTCGTCAGCCGCTTGCCGAAGTTCCGATGATACGGGCGAAGCAGGTAGACGAGCTGGCTTGCTTCGAGCACCGACAGCCATCGGCTCGCTGTCGGCGGCGACACGCCGACATCGCGCGCCAGGTCTGCCAAGTTGAGCAGACTCCCGGTGCGAGCGGCCGCGAGGCTGGTGAACCGCTGAAATGCATGCAGGTCGCCGACCTGCACAAGATCCCGCACGTCCCGCTCGAGGTACGTCTGCACGAAGCTTGCGAACCAGAGTTGGCGATCGACGCGGTGATTGACCCGCGGTTCCGGAAACCCACCACGCAGGAGCCAGTTCGCGAGATCCGGGGCAGCGGCAACGCCCCGCGAGGTGGTTTGCCCGCGTGCGAGCCCGTCGCTGAACACCCGGTGTAAGGCACGCTCCGGGCGTGCGTCGAGCCTGCGTCCCGTCGTCTCCGTGACGCTCAATGCGTCGAGGGTGAGGATCGCGACCCGCCCCGCAAGCGTCTGGGCTACGCCTCGCATGAGCGGAAAGCTCTGCGAACCCGTGAGCAACCACCGCCCTGGTCGCCGGTCGCCGTCGATGAATTCCTTGACGTAGTGCAGCAGCTCCGGGACGTATTGGATTTCGTCGAGCATGACCGGCGCTGGATACTCGCGGAAGAAACTCACCGGGTCGGCCAGGGCGCGCGCTCGTACATCGGGCGCTTCGAGGGACACGAAGCGGTGGGTCCGGCCGAACTCGTGCCGCAGCAGCGTGGTCTTGCCCGTCTGGCGCGCACCGGTCACGAGCACGGCAGGAAATGACCGTGTGGCTTTGCGCACCGTCGCACCGAGGGCACGCCGGAGGTATGCCATGCAGCGATGCTACGACTTGGCAGATCGAACGTCAAATATTCGATCTGCCAGAATGCTACGCCCCCCAGGGCAGCGGTAGCCCGCCCGCCTGCTCGGTTGCCGATTCCACGACGCGGGCGGCAACGGAGGCGTCGCCGCCTCGCAGGATGCCGGCGCGTCGGGGAGTCCGGGCTCGCCGCGGATCAGCGCACCACGACGGCGAGCGGCCAGAGCGACTGCGACGGACCGGCGCGCGACACCAGGCCGACGACGGCGCGCTCGCCGGGCGGAACGGCGCGCGCGACGACGGTAAGCGTGAGCACGTCCGCCGCCGCGGCGCGTGTGCGGTCGCGAGACACGTCGAGGTAGCGTGCGCCGCGCTGCTCGCCGCTGAGGTCGATCGCAGTGACCTCCCAGGGAGTCGTCGGGTGCGACGCGGCCGCGGTCACGACGACGGTCGCGCGCGCGCCCGGGCGCCGGAGGCGCATAGTCGGTTGCGCCGGGACGAGCGCGCGAAACGGCCGCTCCGTAGAAGCCGGGACGCACGGGTCGATGCCTTGCGCCGCGGCACGATTGGACCAGGCGCGCTGCACGACGAAGCCGTCGGCCGTCGTGCGGTGGCCGCCGCGAGTCAGGAGGCCGCACGGGTCGACCGCCTCGACCCCGGCCGCGGTGAAGTCGGCCGTCGTCGAGCCGCCGTCGAAAGCAAAGCCGCGCCGCGACGGGTCGGGATTGGTCGCGGCCTCGAGGATTTCGTGGCTCGCGGTCGCGGTGAGGTCGGCGAAGTCGCCGCAACGCGGGACGACGGCGTAGGGCAGCGTGCGCCCAGGCAGGCGAAGGGCGCGATGGAAGCCGCGGGGACCGTCACCGCAGTACCGCGGCACGAGCGCATCGCGGAGCGCGACGCCGGCCGGCAGATAGACGAGGACGAGCGTGTCGGCGTCGAGCGCGCCCAGCGCCCCGGCCGCGATCGACTGCTCCAGTAGCGTCGCGAGCGCGGTCGCGTGCAGCTCGCCGGGGAGCGCATCGGTGAGGACGACGTGACGCCCCTGCCGACCCGGTCCCACGCATGCGTCGTTCGCGGCACAGAGGCCCTCGGTCACGGCCCGCCACCAGTCGGTGCGGGTGATCACGTCGCCGAAGCGCGCGAGGCGGCTCACGAGCGCGCCATCGTCGGCCGCGAACGTCACGGTGACGATGCGCGGGTGCGCGAGGAACGGCCCGCCGCGATGGACGAGGCGAGGCAGGGCACGCGCGATGAGCTCCGCGTCGTCGCCACGGGCGATCGACGGGGCGAGCAGCGCCGCGGTGAGCGCGAGCGCGGCGGCGCGTCTCACTGGGCCTCGACGGCGCCGGCATCGCAGCGCGGATCGTCGCCGCCGTCGCCGTCGACCGGGCGCGGGGCGCCGCGCTGATCGGTCGCGAGCGGTGTGTCGTTTTCGTCGGTGCAGCCTACCGGGTTGCCGCCGTCGATCGCGGGGCTCCCGGCAAGCGGTGCGTGTGTGGCCGTCGGGCCGCCGTTGTCGGCGAGCGGGCCGAGGAGCGGGTCGACGCCGCGGCGGTCGCCGTTGGCATCGCCGAGGTTGCAGTAGGTGCCGCCGTTCCCGTCATCGCCGGCGTCCCCGATCAGGTTGTAGCCGTCGGAGCCGATGATCGCCGTGGCGTCGTAGCAGTCGGGGGCGAAGGCGGCCGCGCTGTTGCCGGCGATGACCGTGTTGGCGAGCGTCGCCGTGGTGGTCGCGTCGAGCGCGATGCCGCCGCCCGCGCCGTTCGTACCGCCCGCATCTTCGCTGCGGTTGCCGGTGACGGTGACGTTTCGCAGCTGGATCGTCGAGCGCCCGAGATCGGCCAGGCCTCCGCCGTAGTACCAGAAGCAGCGGTTGCCGCTGATGGTGGAGTTCGTGAGGACGAGCGTGCCGTCGAGACCCGCGAGCGCGACTCCGCCGCCCGAGGTCCCCGCGTCGTTGGCGCTGATCGTCGTGCCGCGGATCGCCGTCGTGCCGCCGGCGTTGGAGCCGTAGACGAAGACGCCGCCGCCGTGCTCGATCGCGGCGTGGTTATCGGCGAGCGTGCTGTCGAGGATCGTTGCGTCGACGGGGACGAACGCCGAGTCCGTGTAGACGCCGCCGCCGACGCGGGCGGTGTTGCCGGTGATCGTGCAGCGCTCGATGCGGAGCGGGCCTGAGCTGTAGATGCCGCCGCCCCCCGCGGTCGAGGAGCTGTCGCGGACGACGCTGTCGGCGAGGGTCAGATCGCCGCCGTTGTTCACCGCGCCGCCGCCGCCGAAAAGGCTGCTGCCGTCCTGGATGCCGCCGCGGAGGGTGAGGCCCTCGACGCGGACGGGCCCCGCGTTTCCGACCAAGAGGACGCGCCCGGTGGCGTTGCCGTCGATGATCGTCGTGTCGGCGCCGGCGCCCGCGAGCGTGACGTTGCCCCGCACGCAGAGACTGCTCGTGCCGGCGAGCGTGTGCGTGCCGAATTGGTTGGTCACGTGCTGGCAGGTGGCGCCCCCGTTCAGCACGTACGTGCCGGCCGGCACGCCGATCCGGACCGGCGTCAGCGTGCCGGCGGTCTTCGCAAGTGCGCCGCGCAGGCTGCAATCGGCGGGGGTGACCGGGTCGCAGTCGGCGAGCAGGGCGTCGTCGGCCGTGGTGTCGACCGCAAGATCCGGGGCCGGCGTGGGAGTGGGAGTCGGCGTCCGCGTCCGGGTAGGCGTCGACGTGCTGGTCGGAATGGCGGTCGGTGTCGGGCTCGGCGTGGCGAGCAGCGTCGCGGTGTCCGTGGACGCAGGCTCGATCGGCGTCGCGGTCTCCTCGGCGGTCGGCGTCGCCGTACCGCCGGGCGGCGCGGTCGGGGTCGTGCCGGGCGGCAGCGGCGTCCGGAAGTTCGCGATGTTCACCTGGGTGTAGGGCCGCCAGAGGATGAACGACTTCACGTTGACGCTCCCGGGCGCGGGCAACGTGCGCACGGCAGGCCGCTTCGCCGCGGGGGCCTCGTAGCCGGCGCTCACGAAATAGTGACAGTACCCGTCACCGACGTAGTACTCGCCGAGCCAGTTGCGCTCCGCGCCGTTCGGGTCGTTGAGGGCTGCGCCGAAGCCCGTCCAGCAGGACACGCCGGGGCCGTGGCCACCGTCCCCGACGTAGTCGGCGGCCCCGTCCGGATGGATCGCGTCCGCCGAGCAGACGATCCCGTCCGTCCAGTTCAACATCGGCGTCCAGCCCCCTTCGGCGGAAGACGCGTTGTAGCGCGTCAGGAGATCCTCGATCAGGCAGATGTTGGCGAGCTCGGTGCCTTCGGCGACGCGGCCGGCGGTATCCATGCCGCTCGCCTCCAGGCAGGGGGCCGGGCCGTTCCGGACGTCGGCCGCGACCA